>JAOZNZ010000328.1 GCA_029933535.1 bacterium
GGATGAAGACGCAGACCGCCTTTATAAGGTCCGAGAGCGCTGTTGAATTCTATTCTGAATCCCCGGTTCACCATTACTTCACCTTTATCATTTTGCCATGGAACTCTGAACATGAGAACCCGCTCAGGTTCAGTTATTCTTTCCAATATTTTAGCATCTTTATATTTGGGATTTTTTTCAATAACAGGTTCCAATGATTCTAAAACTTCATCAACTGCCTGCTGAAATTCTGATTCTCCCGGATTTTTTTTTCTGACAAGTGCTTTGATTTCTTCAATGTACGACATTTTGTCTTCTCCACATGTTGGTTATATTGATTTTAAAATTTTAATTTAGGATATAATTATATTAAAAAGACAACAATAATGCAAATATGCATTTTTTTCCAATTCCGGCGACTATAGCTACAATTGTTTCTCGAAAAAGGTAGAACAAACAAAATGTCCGATAAGGACAATACCTATTAGCCTGTGGTTCTTTAGCCCGGAGAGTTTCGGGTCAACCACAGGGAATGCGAATCACATAATTCCGCCCGAAAAGGGCGGCATGCAAAAATAAGAGGTTTTCGGTCAGACACTAGTGTCATGTCAAGTTTGTAATGATATACAAGCAAACACAAATGTGGATGCAAGCGAGGCACGAGCTTGTGGACTCCACCGGCTCGCTCCGCTCTCCGGCAGCTACATCCTTTTTAATAACTTTACGGCGTTGACATGACACTAGTTAGAAGATTACTTAAAAAGATTTTTAAACCAGTTCCATCCTTTGCGAAATGGTTTCCACCTTGCTGCACGGCGTTCTTCAACTTTAAGAACTGCTTCTTTAATGAATTTAGCATCCTTTTCAACATTGTGAAGTTTTTCAAGTGTAAGCTTTAATCCTTCCATTACCATTCTGTTCTGACGCGCTATTGCTGCCACAAGAAGAATATTAGAATGTTGAAGCTTTAGTTGATTTCTATAATTCTGGAATGTGGCGCGGCGCGTATGACCGGTAATTCTTTTCCAAAATCGTGTCCATAACGAGACAGGTTCAAGGTCATCCAGAATAATTTCGGAAGTTGCAACAAGTCCCTGCATTTGTAGGCTTAGATTTCTTACGTCAGAAGATTCTCTACGGTATCTTTCTTCGAATTCTAAAAATAGAGATTGCAATGAAACATCTGAAGGTGATTGATTTTGAATCTCCACATCATTAGATTTATCAGTAACAATGTCAGTCACGATTTCACCTTGTTAAATAATTTTGTTAATTTATTTTACAATCTGCGGAATGTTTTCCTTGAGAGTAACAGTTGACGGCATAACAGAAACAACATTGCAATTTGCCGGAGGAATAATTTTAATTAAAAGCGAATATCCGGCTGTAGCGCCTGCGGGCTGAACATAAGCAGTAATATCTTTTGGCAAAGTTGTTTCGATAATTTGGTCTCTGCCTTCAAGAATCACTTTAACTTCCTTCGGTTCAAGCAGATAAAAAGTTTCAGAAGACTGTGATACAAGCTTTTGAACTTCAATATGTTCAAAAGTACGTTTTTTGGGAGAAGTATTGATTCCAATATTAACTTTAACTTTAGTAGTTTCAAGAACTACATCCGGATCAACGGGTTCTATCTCAACATTTTTAGAGAATGATTTATTTGAACCGTCAATATTAATTATTTTAGTCTTCAACTCGGTTATTTTATCCATACTGCTTGATGGGCCGGTAACAAGAATGGTCGGAGGATCAACTGTGATTTTCGACAAAATATATTCTTCAGCCGGTTCACCGGTAACATTCTCTTTGACGGGTACGTTTTTATAAATTCTTTTATCAATGTTAATTCGAATTTTAGACGGTACAACTGATTTAATAAAATATAAATCTTCATTGCCGGAAGGGCCTGTATAAACGAGATTTTCTTTTGCATTTAATTGGTAAGACGGAATAACATTCTCGATTTCAGATGTCAAATCTATTTTCCCTTTATAATCACTGCTACGCAATGCGTTTCTATCTCCTCTGGAGCATTCAATATTTAAAGTTATTTTTTGGAGCGGTAATCCGTTTGTCGTTTGGGCAAATGCTTCAAATCCTTCTGCAGTAACGAGTTCAAGAGGAACACTAATTGGCACCGTGGTTTTTTCCATTGTTTTTACTGCACCCCAGCAGACAAAAGCAATGATTATGGCTGTAATTCTTGTTCCCCAATTTTTTGTAAATGAAGTTACAATATCTTTAATTGAAGGACGGTTTCGCCACGAATGTTTAATCAATTTAAGAATAGATCGTTTCTTTTTAGGCGGTTGCATCATTATTTATTTTTTATATACCTCGCACTATTCAATTAAGCCAATATGAATTACTCGTTTGAAGTATAAATTATATGAGGTTCAAGTTCTTTTACAAATTCCGATAGTTCTTCGTAAGCGTCATCGTATGTCTCACTTTCAGTCATTGGGGTTGATAAGCGAACAAAAGCCCATCGATCACTCCTGCCGTAAAAAATCAAATCAAAAGCGGTTTTGAACGGCAGCCAGGGATAATTACGTGTCGCATAAACTTTTTTACCGTTGTTTCCTTCGCACTGATACCAGTAAAGAATACATTCACGCACTCCAAGTTGTTTGAATCCGGCATCCATACGAGCGACTTCAAACTCATTTGAAGCAATGATTAATTTTTCCGGTTTGGGTTCGTCAATCTGCCATCCCTGCGCAGGAAAACATGCTTCAGGAGCATGAATTGAATGTCTGTCAGTATTGTTCTGAACTATCGCTAGCATTACACTGTTAGGATCATTATCCGTCTTGGCTATCGAAGAAAGCAAATGCATTAACGCAATATTCTGTAAACGCGGATCAACTTCCCCTACAAGTTTTGATCTGAAGAAAATTGTCTGATAAGTCATGCGGTCAAATTGATTACTATCCCAACGTCCATTATTAAAATATTGTTTAATATAGGTTTTAATCTGCTTTTCAGCAAGATTATAATCATTTGTCGCAAAGTTTCCAGTGAGCAAAGTTCTTGTCGCAGCAACATATTTAAAGTAGCTGTTCGTGGGAACAAATAGTCCTCTAAAATATTCAGTGTCTTCAGGAAGCTGTTTTAATTCCTCTTCCGAAACAGGCATTTTAACCATAGATTTGCCGCCAATCACTTGCGGAATGGCAACTATATAATTCAAAGGTTTTACCTGATAACCTTTTTCGCCTACCACGATAGTAGGATAGTTATTCATTACGGTAAGCCCTTTCGTGTAATAAATATTCTGTTTAACTTTAAGACCAATATAATATGCCGCCATGAGAAGAATAACAACAACAAGCGTGTGCTTCCAGAGAATTTTATAAAAAGAATAATCAGGTGGTTCCTTTGCTTCCGGTTTAACTTCTTCATCATCATCTTCTTCGGGTTCATCTTTTTCCGGAGCATTTTTCTTTGCTTCTTTTTCAGCCTTTTTCTTAAGCCATATTTCACGCTCAATTCCCGGCATACGTTCAAGATAATGAGCGACAAGCCAAACCATTAAAAAGCCCAGACCGTAAACTATGACGCCCGGATATTCATGAAAAGCGCCAAAAGCGATTTTTTTTCCCCATCCTTCCGAAAGATTAAATATATGTTCTATCCATGTAAAAAATTTCCCGCAATAAGCGATTAAAACAATTCTCAAGGAATTGTTCATAATAGCTATCGGAATAATCAAAATAACCATCACAGCGCGTTTCCACCATGTTTTAAGCATAAGATAACACATTAAAAGCGAAAGAACGCTTGTCATCATCAGCGATTGCAATCCACTGCAGGCTGCTGCCACATCAAAAGCCAGATCCGGCATATCAATCATAGAAACATTAGTGCCCTGCCTTGAAACTTGAATATCAAATGGTTTTCCTGTGATATTTATAAACCAGCATGCGAATTTAGTAGAAAGAATTCTCATTTTTAGAGAAACAACACTGCTTCCAAGTCCCCATTGAACTGAGAAAAGAGAAAGAAAGAGAGGAAACATAACCGCTTTCCCGAAAATCCAACCACCAAGATAGAAACATATCGACCAAATTAAACCTACAAATCCAATCGTTTGCATAGCGTTAATGTCTCCCCTTTTAAAAGCCAAAGTGAAAACCAGCGATGCAGCAACAAAACCAAGTCCAATAAAATTTATCTTCTTTGGAACTGATTTTAATTGTTTACCAACCCAGAACAGAAGCAAACAGGAACCAATAAAAATCATCATCCCATTCGCGTTATAACCATGTTCGCTGCCCCAACTGTCCCAAGTTCGCAGCAATGGATATTTGTAGCTATAAATTATAAGCACGCCGAGAATTAGAAACAGAAAGAAAGTCAACGTACGGAAAATTGATGTTTCGTCATTTTTTGAATTATTATTTTGTTCGACAGGAGAGCTATTTTCTTTTATAGAATTGTTTTCAGTGTCAATAGTATTATTATCTTCGTTCATAAGTTTTGCGTTTTTATTAATAAGTATTTGTAGCGTATTTCAATTAATTTAATTAATATAAATTATACACATTTGATATAAAAAGGTCAACAGGGAAAAGGTGTCAGGTAGCGCTTTCCTGTTTTTTTGTTAAGTGACGCTCGGAGGAAATTGAGTTTTTCAAAC
>JAOZNZ010000989.1 GCA_029933535.1 bacterium
TACGAAATCGATGGTGGAGAAGCTGCTGTAAACGGTCGTCATAATGTTCGCATTGTCATAACAGGAAAAGACTCAGATTTCTTACATGCTAATATTCAATTGATGAGTAACGACCGAATTGGTGCAACTGTAATTTATAACGAAACAGATGTTTTTTACAATGTCGGTGTGCGGCTGAAAGGAAGCGAAAGAGGGCGACCGGTTACCGCGCGACTTGGTTTTAATGTCCGGTTTAACACAGATAAACTTTTTCGCGGAGTGCATCAAACTGTTGCAATTGACCGTTCAGAAGGCACAGGTTTCGGGCAGCGTGAAATTCTTTTAAATCATGTGATGAACCGAGTTGGTCATGTGCCGAATGAGTACAATGATTTGATAAAAGTTATCGCGCCGAAAAGTGAACACACCAGTTCTGCAGAACTTCAACTGTCGCGCTTTAGAGATGAATTCCTTGATAATCAATTTAAAAATGGCGGTGATGGTGAAGTCTTTGAATATGACCTTATCTATTACCCTCTGACTACTGACGAAAATGGATACAAAAGACCTAATCCTGACGGCGCTGTGGGAACCTGGCTTCGCGATCTCGGAAATGATAAAGAAAATTATCGCTGGATTTTTCTGATAAAAAATAACAGATACAAGGATGACTATTCCCGCTTAATGGATGTCGCAAAATTGTTCAGCCTTTCCGGTTCAGCTTTTAATAACCAGGTTGAAAATATAATTGATGTTGACCAGTGGCTTCGCTCGTTTGCAGTCGGAAATGCCGACGGAGGAGTTGATCATTATATTTGCACTTCCCCTCATAACGCTCAGTTTTATGTCAGGCCGGAAGACAATCGAGTTTTACTTTTTCCGCATGATATGGATTATGTTTTTCCGAATTATGACCAGCAAAAGCTTCTTCCCGGTACACCGAGTTTTCAGAAACTTATCCAGGTACCGGAATATTTGCGAAGGTATTATGGTTATCTTCACGATGTCCTTACAACCGCATATAATCAAAATTACATGTCGTATTGGACAACGCATTACGGAAGTTTACTGCCATATCAGAATTTCGGAACGCATCTGACGTATATTAATAATCGACATAACTATTTAATGGGATTGCTTGGTGCGCAAGTGGGAACTGAAACACCTTTTTCGATTACAACTACAAATTGTACTGTAGA
>JAOZNZ010000990.1 GCA_029933535.1 bacterium
AAGCATTTTAAGGATTGGAGAATCCTGTCCGGCATTTTTAAGACAAGTGATTTCCTCAATGCCTTCAGAAACGAGTTTTTTTATTAAATCATCTGTAACAATAGTTAAAGATTTAGCAAAAACTTTTCTTCCGCTTTTTGATTTAACACTTTTAGCAAGGATTTTCCCAACCGCTCTTTTTTTTGCGGTAGCTGTTTTAAGGCGGATAGTAGATTCTTTATAAAAAAGCCCGGCAATCTGTTCATTTTTTTCGAAGCCTAAAGCTCTCAATAAAGTTGTAACAAGAATTTTTCTACTCTTATGCCTTCTGTCAACACTGAGATAAATGTTGTCATTTAAATCAAAAGTAGCTTCAAGCCACGTACCACGATATGGAATAATCGTAAATGCAGGTAAATTTATTCCCGTAGGATGTTGCTTATGCTCATAGGATATTCCCGGTGAGCGTTGCAACTGACTAACGATTACTCTTTCGACGCCGTTGATAATGAAAGTGCCGTGTTCAGTCATCAGCGGTACTCGACCGAGATGAACACTTTGTTCCTTCATAATATCGTCTGGGCCTTTAATACGAAGTGTAACTTTAAGCGGAACCTGATAAGACATTTTTCTGCGTTTACATTCTAAAATATTGTATTTAGGCACTCCGAATGAATAATGAACGAAGTGCATTTCTAATTTTTTAGAAGTACTAACCACAGGAAAGATTTCATTAAAGAGCGATTGCAAACCTTTGTTTGTTCGTTCTTCAGGTAAAAGATCTTTCTGTAAAAAGTCATCGTATGACTTACGCTGAACTTCTGTCAGCGAAGGCAACGGCACCAAATCTGGAAGTGAGGCATAGCTTTTGCGCATAATTTCCGTCTGGATGTATTTATAATAAAGTAAGTATAGCGCAACGAGAACCAGACATGATTTTATTAAAAATCACGGCTGGCTTCCCGAGCGTAACGGTATGATATAATTGCCCTCTTAATATTTAAAAAATATTTAAAGGACAATTCAGCGGTATCACTAATAAAATTATTTAATCTCAACAGCCCCGCCGACTGCTTCAATTTTAGCCTTAATTTCTTCGGCTTCTTCCTTGGAGATATCTTCCTTAATAGGTTTAGGAGGATTATCAACAAGTGCTTTAGCTTCTTTAAGACCAAGTTGTGTGATTGCACGAACTTCTT
>JAOZNZ010000329.1:0-2081 GCA_029933535.1 bacterium
AGATTTTTGATACCCGGAATCAATATTTCTCTTTCTCCAAATAATTTTTGGGTTTGTATTCTTCTTGTTTATATTTTCGTAGCTTCTGTAACTCCGGTTTGGATTTTATTACAACCCCGGGATTTCTTGAGCTCTTTCCTGCTATATGCTTTAATCGCCGCAGGTGTTATTGGAATTATTTTTGTTCGACCTGCAATCCATACCCCTGTATTTACAGAATTTAATGTTGCAAAAATCGGTACTCTGTTTCCTATGTTGTTCGTTACAGTCGCTTGCGGCGCGATCTCCGGATTTCACAGCATAGTTGCGTCGGGAACCACTGCCAAGCAATTGAATCAGGAAAATGACGCTGTTCCCGTTGGTTATGGAGCAATGTTGATTGAAGGTCTTCTGGCGATAATTGCTTTAATTACCGCTATAAAGCTCAGCAAACCTGAATACTTACAAATGTTACAAAGCAAAGGGCCTATCGAAGTTTTCGCTCAGGGAATTGGATCCTGTCTTTATGCTTTTAACATTCCACATAAACTCGGTCATATATTTGCCACACTTGCCGTTTCGGCATTTGCACTGACAACTCTTGATACCGGAACACGTTTATGTCGTTTTTGTTTACAGGAACTTTTCACATCTAAAAAGAAAACTGCGGAAGGCAAAAAGAAAAAAACTATTGACAGATATTCAGCAACTTTAATCTGCGTGATTGCCGGTGGTATGCTTGCACTGAGCGGTGAATGGAAAACTATATGGCCTATCTTCGGATCGGCTAATCAGCTGCTCGCTGCTATCGCTTTTCTTGCTGTTTCGATGTGGTTATATCACACCGGCAGAAACATCTGGTACACAGTAGTGCCGATGATACTTATGTTTATAATATCATTATCAGCACTTGTGGTTACATTTTTCGAAAATTATAATGACGCAGGAGTAATTTATAAACAATTGCAAATTCAAAAAACTGAAGCTCTGGAATATGCCTTTATGACAGAATGTGTGTTGGTAATAACTACATCATTACTGTTTGTGCTCGGTATTGGTTTGCTCATTCTTGCAATAAAAACAATTAAAAAAAGAAATATTAGTTAATCCAGAAACCATTCTGTAAATGGTGTCGGGTCAAACATCAGAGTAAGAATTATTAACAGGAACCCAAAGCCAAAGATTATAAGTTGCAGCAAATGTATTTTAATATTTATCCTGAATTTTTTAAAGAACAGCATAACTAACCAACATGGCAGTGAGGCTAAAACAACATAAGCAAAAAGCCAAAGTATTTTTGCGTGTATTTCGTAAGATTTTATATTAATATTTTCTAACATAGGTTGAGGCCAATGTCCTACAGCTAATCGGCAATGGATAGCGAGCGAAACATACATAGCCCAGCATATCAGCGGAGTAATTACCGCAAACCATGTAAGGGAACTATTATTTTTTTTCGAAGTTTTTTTTGATTTAAACTTTCTTTTTATTTTTTTATTGATTTTCTTCATATTCTCATTCTACCTCAATTGAATCAAGTTGAAATTCCCTCCCTTCAATGAGAGTTAATTTATAATTCCCGCATTCAGGGCATATCGGGACGCTTAAATCTTCAACTTTTGCAATAATATTTTCGCAGGAATCACAACGCCATTTTGCAGCAATATCACGAATGTGAAAGTTGGAATCTGCAGCAATAGTATCTGCAACGCAAATATCGAAACAAAATTCCAGTGATTCGGGAATTACACCGCTAAGTTCACCACGTTTTACATGAATGTCAGTTACACGTTTAGCATTTTCGTTTTTAGCAATCTCGCACACGCGGTCAACAAGTGAAGTCATCAAGGCAAGTTCGTGCATAGTCGTGCCGGTTTAGGTTTAAAAGTAGGCACTCGGAGGAAATTTGCACTACGAGCAAATTTATTTTCCGGCCGATTGCTTTTTTGCTTTTTACTAAGTATTTTAACATATGAAAATTAATTATTAACTATTAACTATTAACTATTAACTATTAACTATTAAGTTACATATTAATGTAACAAATCAATGATTTTATCAAAAAGGTCTTTATTTGCGGCAACGCAGCTTCTGCCAAACGA
>JAOZNZ010000329.1:2091-4610 GCA_029933535.1 bacterium
TTTGGCTAAGTGTTTTAACATATAAAAATTAACTATTAACTATTAACTATTAACCCCGCCTATGGCTGGGCAAGCTATTAATTGTTAAGTTACATATTAGGCAATAGATTAATTATTTTATCAAAAAGGTCTTTATTTGCGGCAACGCAGCTTCTACCAAACGGACGTTCTTTATGCCACATACATGTTTTCCCGCCTGCCTCTTCAATAATAATAGATCCGGCAGCGAGATCCCATACAAAAACACTGCTTTCAACATAAGCATCGAGCCGGCCGCAAGCGACATAAGCAAGGTCAAGTGCTGCCGAACCACTTATTCTAAGTTTTTGAACTTCTGCACCAAGGGTATTGAAATTGTTTCTGCCTTCTCCCTGAGGAGTTGATTGTCCAAATCCAACACCGATCATTGATTGACCTAAATCTACAGTTTTAGCAACCGAAATTTTTTGCCCGTTAAGTGTCGCTCCTCTGCCTCTCGCTGCGGTAAAGAGTTCATCTCTGACAACATCATAAATAACGCCAACAGAGATTTTGCCTTTCCACAGCCATGCGATCGAGACACAGAAATGCGGATGTCCATGTGAAAAATTTACAGTACCGTCCAACGGGTCAATAATCCAAACGCCATCATTATCAATTTGAGATTCCCCTCCTTCTTCTGCGATAATGCCGTCTTGTGGTCTTTGCTTAATAATTGTTTCCGTGATAATTTTTTCCGAGTTTATGTCCGCGGATAATTTCACATCATGTTTTGTTCTTTTCAAGACGCGCGCGTTAGAATTCATCCAGGTTTCTCTTAATCCGCTCGAGGCGGAATGAGCCGCATTAACAGCAAGGACAAGTACATCGTCAAAATTCGGCATAGAGTTCATCATGTTCAATTTTTAAATATATTTTTTTACAATTACAATCGAGAAATTTTGTCGATTGGAACCGATAAAGCTCAAAGCAAGATGCTTTGATTACTTTCTCGATGTAGTTGCATCAGTAGTAACAGGTTCTGAAAGCATCACACCGAACATCGGCGGAGCGATAGCATAAGCTTCAGCCAAGTTACGCATTGTTGCCACAGCCAAATCGGTTTGTTTAGGCGAGGAATAAAGTGCTCTGATTTCATTTGCGTCACGTTTTAAAGGTGAAGCATTTACAGCAGTATCTTTCATACCGCCAACGATATTTTCCAGAATAGAAATTACATTTCTTCTTCTTTGTTCTTCAAGACCGGTATATAATTCGAAATCATCTTTTGCTTCGCGTAAAAGTTTTGTTTTATCACTAAGTTCAGAAATAAATTTTATCATTTCAGGATTCCGTTTATTACCTAATGAGAGATTGAGAGATTGAAAAACTGTGTAATAAAGTTTTCTTACTTTTTCCAGCTGCTCGAGGATTTTACCTTTTCTGTATGCGTCAGCAGAAGTGCTTGCTCTAAGTATTTTTAAACGTGTCCGCAACTCTTGAATCATCGTGCTGATTTTATTTCTTTCGGCAATTTTTTGAGATTTTTGTTTTTTTGTAAATCCTGTTAATCGCTCTGACGCGGCAGAAAGCTGATCAAGCAGTTTACATAACTCAATTGCCAAATCGGCAAACGGGCGTCCTGCTGCAGGTTTTACGAGAGCTGGTTTCGCTTTAACGGGAACATTTTTTCTTTTAGCCGGATCAAACAAAATTTCATAATCTTTAATAAGTTTTTTAATATCACCGTCCTGGCTTAAAGTAAGATACAGCACTTGTTCTTCTTCAACGGCATACATATACATGCAGTATGCTTTATACATTTTTGCTTCATCAGCATTTTTTACATTAGTACCTGAAATTGCTTTTGCAAAATGTTTAGCGGCGTCATCCCAAAAGCCAAGATTCATAAGTACTCTGCCATAAAGATAGTTATATTCCGGATCGTTACCGTATTTTTGCGCGCAAGCGATAAGTTCCTGCTCAGCTCCTTTAAAGTCACTATTCTGAACTTTAAGTTTTGCGGTATGAAAATAACATTCCATTAATTTATCGATACTTAATTTTGAGACTTTAGGCTGTAATTGTAAGTAATTCTTATAATATACAAGCGCCTGAGAATAATCCTGATTCTCGAAAGCTGCATTCCCTAACGATAAATGACAAAGTTTAAGTTCGTCGCGCATGGAAAGTTCAATGCTCGGGTCTTCTTCAATAGCCATTTCAAAGTTGGCAAGTGCGGAACGGTAAGTACCATTTGACAACTGTTGAATAGCCGCTTTAACGTATTCGTTAGCGCGGGAAGTTTTTTGTAAATTATTGAGTTCATCAAGATTTTTCTTATAGATTTCAGCTCTTGAGTATCCGCGTTTAAGAAGGTCAAGCAAAGAAGTTATTCTGGAAGAGTCGGTTGCTGTATCAAGCTGGAATAATTCTTCTATTAATCTGCTTGCTTCACGTTCTTCCATAAGTTTACGCATTTTGTCAATAGTGACATCAATACCTTTTGCAGTCTGGGTTTGACCATAAATATTTTTTAGAGACAGGTAAATATTATATGC
>JAOZNZ010000991.1 GCA_029933535.1 bacterium
GGGAAATTACCCCATCAATTTGCTCAACAGAGCAAATTTACTAAGCCGTGCCTGCCATTAAATTTACACCGGCACGGCAATTTAATTAATTAATTATTACTAACACGAAACAAATCAATATGAAAAAAACTAACACAATCTACGCTAAAGAACTTAAATGTGAACACTTGGATTCACCTCTCGCTATCGATGTAAAAAAACCACGACTGTCTTGGATTGACACAACAAGTAATCCAACCGCACGCGATAAAGAGCAATCTGCTTATCGTATTATCATTTCCTTAACTGAAGAAAATATTTTAAAAAACAAAGGCGATATATGGGATTCTAAAAAAGTAAAGAGTTCTGAAAATAATACCGTAATATATTCAGGGAAAAATCTTCGCTCATTCTCAAAATATTTTTGGAAAGTTATGCTCTGGGATGAAAATAATAATGCAGGCGATTGGTCGGAAACAACTTCTTTTACCACAGGCGCTATTAAACCTTCTGACTGGAAAGCAGAATGGTTGTGGACAGGAGTACTTCGCGATGAAAAACTGAATCGGTTTGACGGTAATCCCGCACTTTATTACCGAAAGAAAATAAACATTTTGAAACCGGTTAAACGCGCTGTTCTTTATGTTTCCGCACTTGGAGTTTATGAGCCTTATGTAAATGGTAAACGCGTTGGGGATGATTACCTCTCACCCGGATGGACAAATTATAATGAACATGTTTATTATAGTGGCTATGATGTAACAAAAAATATGAAAAAGGGCGATAACGCAATAGGATGCATAATTGCTGACGGTTGGTTTGCAGGTCATTTAGGATGGAACAAACAAAAAGCTCATTATGGTAATAATCCCCTCTTGAACGCTCAACTTGTTATAGAATATCAGGATGGTAAAAAACAAATAATTCCTACCGATAACACCTGGCGGGTTTCTACCGGACCAATTGTTGAAGCAGATATAATGTTCGGTGAAGTTTATGACGCCCGCAGGGAAATTTCCGGTTGGAGCAACTCTGATTTCAACGATGAAAGATGGGGCGTTCCATGGAGAATGCAACAGCCTAAAGTTAAACTCGAAGCACAACCCGCGCAGCCTGTCCGGATAATCCACAAATACAAGTTTGTTAAGATCACTGAGCCGAAGCCTGGAGTTTACGTTGTTGATTTTGGTCAAAAT
>JAOZNZ010000330.1 GCA_029933535.1 bacterium
GTTTACCAGCTTACAGATCGTCCCGGTAACAATATGGCTTTTTATTATTTGTTTAAAAATCAGGGAAAGGTTGGAGATGTTCCGTATTTAGTTTATCGAAATTCTGTTTCTAAGCCTGGAGCGACAGGTGGGATTACCTATTATTCCATAAACCTGAATACTGGAAAAGAGGTGGAATTGACACGGCGTGGGATGGTCGGGTCAATTGCTGACGTGCAAGGCGAGTACATGTATTGCATGGAAAAGAAAAAAAAATCCGATCGGTTTTATTCGTATGTTAATCGTTCGCATCTCGCCACTGGATCTCAAAAACGGATTTTCAATCTGAACACAAAATACAAACACAGCGCAAACATTACCGTCAATGCCGACGGAACGAAGATCCTTTTTTTCCGCCCCAAAGGGAAGGGAATTATTTTACTTTGCGGGATCATCGCTGACAATACTCAGCATGTGATTGCCTCCGGCCACATGAGCCATATCCAATTTGGTCCGGTTGATCCGGACCTGTATCTGTACATAAACGAAGACTATGGTTTGCAATGGAAAAGGACGGGGTTCGGCTGGGCCGATTTTGCAGGAGGGTTTGTTACCAATACACTGCTGGATTCGGCGGATCCGTTTTTTCATAAAACCAACGGAAACTTAATTCCTTCACATCTTCACTGGGATGCGGCTGGCCTGCCTGCCATTACAGCAGTTGATACCTTGAAACCGTATGTTAAGGAATATAATGTTATCATTTCTCCGAGCAAAAAAAAATTGGGTGAAGTGTTGAAATACAGGAAAGTGCAAATCAAAATGGGGGAGTTCCAAACTCATTTCAATCCGGGCACTTCACCCAACGAGTTTGTCGGGGATGGAAAATCCGCAGACTGGTGGCATAAACCCGGCTTTGGCAAGCCGTATATCCATAAGGTGCATTATGATTATGCAACAGAGAAAATGACGCAGATCCCTCTGGCTGATCAAATCGGGAGCTTTTGGAAAAGTGGAGAATATGAGGCGTGCGCTCGATATGTGCCCGGAAAAGATATCGTGGTCTGGAATGCCTTCCGTACGCTTGAAGGGGATGTTCCTGAGTATCCAACAGGTGGAAAAGAGGGGGCTGAAGGTTGGTTATATCGTTCTGATAACGATGTAAAACAAAACGTCTTTGCAGTCTCTTATGCAAGCGAAGATGCAGCCGGATGGGACTTTTCCGCAGATGCAGAGGGCTGGACAGCAAGCAATATGATAGCGTTTGGCTGGTCGGATGGAGGTTTCGATGCGGCCAGTATTCAAGGGAAAACCGGGAAGAAAAGGGGTGTGATTTTTAGTCCGGATCAAATCAATTTTTCTTGTGAAGATTATTCGGGATTGATGATCCGTCTTAAAAACAAAAGTTCATCCGCACTTTGCCGAATTTATTTCACAACGAATAAGAGCCCTCGGTTTTCCGAAGACAAAATGGTTGAGGTGAAAATAAAATCAAAGATGAATCAATACAATAGCTTCTTTGTTGATTTTTCATCAAATCCAAATTGGCATGGAGTACTGAAACAGTTGAAAGTATATCCCGGTTACGGGGCAAGCGAAGGACGATTTAGCATTCAGGTCATTCGGCTATTGAAATCCCAAAAACATTCATCCAAGCTTTAAAACTATGAAATATCTTAAAAAAATCTATCAGACAATAATTGTTATATCAATCCTTTCCGCTAATATTTCTTGCAGTAATGTTACTGAAAATTCAATTGATAATTCCCTGATGAAGGTTAAGCAGCTAATTGATATCGCTCCCGCATGGTCAGGGCATCCCGCGCGGTTTGCGCTTGTAACCGCGGGAGACAAGCAATTCGTTGCTTTTTACGCTCCAAATCGCCAACTTACCCTTGCTGCTCGTGATTTAAATTCTACTAACTGGACTTTTCTAAAACTTGATGAATTTGTCGCGCTGGATGCTCATAACTATATTGCAATGACAATTGATCGTGACGGCTATCTTCATCTTTCCGCCAACATGCATGTAAATCCTTTGAATTATAGGCGAGCGGAAAAACCGTATGATATAAGTTCGTTCAAAAAATTAGATTTTATGACCGGTGATGAAGAAACAAAATGCACATATCCGATATTTTTTAACGACAAAGCGGGAAATTTACTGTTTAAATATCGGACAGGCCATAGTGGCAGTGGAAATGAAATTATAAACATTTATGATGAAAAAACAAAAACGTGGGAAAGAAAAATAAAAGACGATAAACCTTTAACACAAAATATTATTGACCAAAAATTTAAACCGCTACCTGTTGGCAACAGTCCCGAGAAATCCAAACCGGTAAAACAAAAATCCGATGTCCCTCTTTTGGACGGAAAAGGGAAAATGAACGCTTATCAGTCGGGCCCCAGAAAAGGTCCCGATGGATTTTATCATCTTGGATGGGTTTGGAGAGATCAGTATGGCTGCCAGTTTAATCATGACGTTCAATATGCGCGAAGTAAAGACTTGATTCACTGGGAAGACAGCAATGGAAAAATAATTAAACTGCCTATAACGATTGAAACCGGAGAAAATGTTGATCCGATTCATATTTTCGGTGGACTTTTAAATTCTTTAAAAGTTTGTTTTGATTCAAAAGGCAGATGCGTTATGACGTATTTTAAATTTGACCAGGATGCAAATACACAAGTTTATGCTGCACGGTGTGAAAAGGGAGGTTGGAAAATTTATCAAATTACAGACTGGACAAATCGCTGGGATTTTAACGGTGGAGGTTCAATTCCAAACATGATAGTTAGCAGCGGAATAAGTTACAAACCGGGAATCGGATTATTTTATGAGTTTCGCAATAAATACATTTTCGGTGACTTAAGAAGATATGTTTATTTTCTTGATGAAAAAACATTAAAACCCGTTTCGGCTCCGGTGCCGGTATATCCTGATGTTATCAGCAAAATAAAATCTAAAGTAAAAGGAATGCAGGTTAATCTATCAGGACATTTTCCTTATTATTTACGGTGGGAAACTCTTGGCGGGCAAAGAGATATTGTGAAAGATCTCGATTGGGTTCCAAAAAATCAGATGCTTCAGCTTGTTGAGCTTGAGTGGAATAATTCAATTAATAAGAAACCTTATGTTCCGCTTGAAGATCGGAATGCTTCATACAGAGAATTTTTCTCATCGGGAATTTTAATCGGAAACAATGCTCTTCTCATACCTATAAAAAGAGCTGTTAAAGAAAAAAATTATGTCACAGCAGTAAAATTGTATAGAAAATTTTTATCATTATTACCACACGTAGAAATTGATAGCAAAGTTAGTAAAGAAAAAATTTTAAAAACCGCTGATGAATTCTATCAACACAAATTTGATTTTAACAATATTAAAAGAACTTTACTCTTCGATATTAATTCCTGGTATCCTATCAAAAATGACATCCTGAAAAATTGGGATGTTACTCGCTCGCTTACTCTCGCTTGCAGACCGGTTAAATTTGATGAGCTGAAAAAAATCAGCCCGCTTGCCGATTGGTATAATCAAATAAATGTTTTACCTCATCTTACTGCTTTTGGAAAAGCTTATGCAATAACCAAAGACTCAAAATATGCACGAATGTTTATTCATGATTTGCAAGACTGGATGTATGACAATCCTGCACCTTCTTCACCGACTGTGTTGCCTGGACCGTGGTATATTACTATTGCCACCAAAAGATTAAGTAATGCGCTAACGGATTATGTCAGATTTTTTGCGAATTCAAAAGATGTTAGTGATTTAGAGTTTTTCTACTTGATAAATACGGTTCAAAAACATAAAGTTTATTTGAAAGCGTGTTTGAAATCAAACAAATTTGATATAATGGAAAAGACAGCTGCAAATAAAGCTTTGTACAAATTTTGAAAAAAAAAAATCAAATTGTGTTCAACGCCAAATGACCAACTATCAACTATCAACTATGAAACATTTCCAAAAAATTAATGGTATCGCTCTTGTAGCTGTACTGGCAATTCTTGTTGTGCTTGCGATTATGGCTTCAACGTTTACTGTTTTAATGAATATTGAAAATAAACAAAGCAAAATCCACATGGAGTCTCACCAATTGGATATGCTTGTTAGCGCGGGGCTTGAACACGCCAAGGCGATGCTTACAGTTGAAGAGCTGGACGCAGACCGTCTGAACAGAATTGCCAATACGGTTGTAGAATTCTCACAAACTGCTAATGGTGAAGGAAAAGATCGTTGGATGTACATAAAAGATGGCACAGGGAAAATAATAGGCAGATACAGAATTCGAATTGAAGACGAGGCGGCTAAAGTAAATGTTCAAAAAGCATTTCTTACAAAAAATTCAAAAGGTACAGGATGGGATACCGGCGAAGTAGTTTTACCTCGCGCTCTGGGTGTTAACCCAAAAACAGTAAAAAAAATTATTGATTTTCGTTATGGTAAAAATAAACTTCCGGGCGCACGCGGCGATGATGACCAAAATAATTTAATTTTAATGGCGGATGGAATTGACAATAATGCTAACGGAATCATCGATGAAGAAGATGAAGGCATAAACGATCCGAAAGAATATAATGCGGAACATTTGAAAGGAGATGACCGTAAATTCAGCA
>JAOZNZ010000331.1 GCA_029933535.1 bacterium
CATTGAATATTTCTTGTTGAATATTGAATATTAAATTTGGTGTCAGGTGTCAGGTGTCAGAAGGCGGGAAGGTGGAGTAAGCCGCATTTTCAAATGCGAGCAGTTATTAGTTAATAGTGGGAAGGTGGGATACCACCCCGTCACTTCGTGCCACCCCTCCTCGATGAGGAGGGGAATTGGAAGGTTGGAATTCCACCTAAGGGGGATTAAGGAGGATGTTTGTAAGACGCGCTTCCCAGCGCGTCATTCCCGGAAAACAATTTGTCGTAAATGAATTAGTTTTGCATTATAATCAAACCTAAACATGCTTTCTAAATCTCCGACTGATTGAATTTGCAATAAAATAGTTCAAATGATATAATGTTTCAAATTATATCAACAATGAAAAAAGCCACACGTCAAAAATTTTTATTATTACAAATTTTCCTATGTATAATTATGGGATTATACATATACATAAAAATAGATAAAAAAGTCAGATATGTAGATTGTTCTGATGTGGGAATACCTGTAATGGCAAAATGGTATCCTGCAAAAGAAAACTTTTTACTGGGGCTCCCTGTAGAACTTACCCTTTCGCTGATTAATACATCGAAAGTTGATTGTGCTGTTCAATATTATAAATTGTCTGAATGAATATTTGGCTGATAACGGTTCAATTGTGTTTTTGACAGCAAAAGGTGCGGAAGCAATTGCATCTCTAAAAAATCCAATTACCATTGAATATCTAAAAAAAGGAATGATATCCAGACATTCGAATGCCGGTTACTGGGCTTCCAAAGGCCTTATAGATATAAATACTCCCGAAGCCGACGCAGCACTTGTCTGGTCATTAACAAATGGCACACGTTCTGCAAAAACATGTATTATTCAGCGTATGGAATATGGAAAACATTTTATTCCTGAAGCTCTGCCAATTATAAAAGAACTTGCTTTATCCAGTAACAGATGGATGAGCAATGTGGCGTGGTCATATATTGATGCACTGCATGAAGAAGAAAATAAAGACAATAAAAAAAACGACGAATTTTAACCGCTTGATATTCACCGCTTTGAAAGAAAAAATCCTGTTACAAATATTAGACAGGATAAACATGATCTACAGGATAAGAAAATACAAAAATTTTACAAAATCATTAAGAATTAGACAGAATCATTTTGCTGTAAATCAAAAAAAAAATAAAATTATATTCTCTTAATCGTCCTGCCTTAAATCGTACTGCAATTATTATTTAATGATTGAAACGATTGAAACGATTTGGTGATTTAAAATAATCGTACTCCCCCTAAATCGTACTGTTATTTTCCTGCGAGTTCGGGGTATTTGCCGTATTTCCGTGCTGCTTCAACCATTGCGAGATAATTTTCCGGTTTGCAGCCGGGATGAATTGAGTTTGAAGAACTCAAAATATATCCACCGCCGGGTGCTGCTGCGGCAATTGTTTCTTTAACGCTTTGTCTTGTTGCTTCCGGAGTATCAAAAACTAAAAGAAAGCTACAGTCAATGTTACCGAGAACACAAGCTCTGTCCCCGAATTCTTTTTTAGTTTTACCAATATCCATACATTGGGGTTGAATAGGATGGATGCCGTCAAAACCGGCATTAAGCAGCGCCGGAACCAATGGAGTGAGATTGCCATCGCTGTGCTTAACGATTTTTACTCCACATTCATGTGCTTTGTCGCATATTTCTTTGTGATACGGACCTATGAATTCATCATAATGAGCCGGACTCATAAGCGGTCCGGGATTGTAAGCCAAATCGCCTTCCATAATAATCCAGTCAACGTTTTTTTCGACTGCTTTTTCAACAACATCAAAACAATAATCTGTTACCATACGTGCTAAGCTGTGAGCCAGTTCCGGTTCCAAGAGATATTTCATAAGAAATTCTTCCATAGAGCCCATCAATGACCAGCTGAGTTTGAAAGTAGCCGGCATGTGCAGCGCGATAGATCTATTTGGGAAAGCTGATTTGAATAAATCGAGCATTGCAAAATCATCATCTTTTACAGTGCGCATTTTATATTTTTTTAAATCCGACATATCTTTAACAGGACCGTCAACAGGATAAGGTTCACCGACTTTCTCACCGCCCTGATGGTAGACAATGCCGTAATCATCGCGGATATAATCTTTATCAATTCGCACGCGGGGAGCGGTAGACAAAGCAGTTACACCGTCCAGATCCAATTCATTAACAAAAGTAACATAAGTATACATCATTGCGGCTTTTTCTTCTGCGGTCATATCCACAGTTTTTTTCTTAGGCGGCAATTTATCATCATCGACAAAATATTTACCAATGCCAATAATGCTTTCTTCGTTAAATGCCATTTCCCAGATAGGAACGACATCAGGTTGTTCACGATTCAGAGCAGTATGTATTCGTTGTTTTCCGTTCATAATGAGGTTTTAAGTTTAATAATTATTCGATATAACTTTATAATATAATAATTTAACAAAATCATTTAGGACAAAATCATTTTCTACTTCGTCATAATTTGTGTAAAAATCACGCTTCACGCATTTTTTTATAGCGCGAATTCCATTATTCCACTATTCCACTATTCCATTACTCCATAAGCAGGATGCTTATGTTACTATTCCACTATTTTTCCTTTTGCGTATACTTTTGGTGTAGTACCAAAAGCTTTTTTAAACGTTCTTACGAAATAACTTTGGTTATTAAATCCCGCTTGTGTAGCGGCTTCATTTACTCTGAGATTTTCTTCCACAAGCAATCTTGCAGCTTCGGCAATTCGTAATTTCAGAAGAAAATTAATTGGAGGCAGGCCTGTTATTTCCTTAAAAATTCTCCGATAAACAGGTATAGTCATATCAGCTTCTTTTGCCAGGCGACCCAAAGTAATAGGTTTAACGAAATTATGTTTCATATAATTGAGGGATTTTTCAATTTTGAAGAGTATATCTGTTTTAGGGGCATCTAAATGGCAATAATCTCTGCAAACTTGAATAATGATCATTTTGAAAATAGATTCCGCCGCCATTTTGTTCCATGGGAGCTTGTTATTGTATTCTTTATTTAAAAGTTTAAGTAAAACAATAATTTCGCTCATTTGATTGGGATTCAGGCGAAGTTTGGATTTAAAGTCGTGACTTTTCCGCAGTACAGGTTCCAGGTCGAATAAAACATTAAATCCCGGCAATCCTTTAAATTCTTCGCGCAGAGCATTAAATTTATCATGGCAATAAATAATGTTTACGAGGTGCAGATTTTTCAGTTTTGTAAATCCGTGGGCTTGTTCTCCGTCAATAACAAAAACATCTCCGCGTTTTAAAGGATATTCTTCTTCTTCAGTAATATGGACTCCTGTACCGCTGATAATAAAAACAAGTTCACCGAAATTGTGTTTATGAAAAGCAACAACGGGTTGTTCTTTTTCTTCTACAACGCGAAAATCAGAATTTGGGAAAAGTGTTTTTTTGGAAAAAATAACCGGTTTTAATTTTCTTTTCATTTTAATTTTGAGTTATTTGTTATTTTGAGTTATTTGTTTTTTTATTGCCACCAAGACACTAAGACATTTTATTAAATTTCGGCTTATTATACCAAAAATGACACAAAATGTAAATTGCCGTGCCGAGATCATTATTGAAATGATTGAAATGATTGAAACGATTGAAACGATTGAAACGATTGAAAATCACCGAATCACTAAATCATAAAATCATTCAATATAAATGTAGCCGCGAGCGAGTGTCACGAGCTTGTGGAAATTTTCCCGGGTGGATTTGACATTGTATAAGTTTTATGTTATAATATTTTCGCAATTGTATGGTTTCTGTATTTTTATAATTATTAACCAAAAGGAGAAAACAAATGAAAAAATCAATTCTATTAATTTCTGCATTATTGATGTTTGTCGCGTGCGGTCGTGCAATGGCGTTTACTGTGGAACTCGACCCGATAACGCCGCTAACCGGCTATACCAGTATGGCCGAATGGGATACTGACGGAGATTTTGAGGACTGGACGTATAACGCCGATCTTATAGATGTTCAAGTATCAGGTGGGGATTTTATTGCTAAAGCCGGTGGTGGTGATCCGAATATGAGTTTGAATATTGACGCATTAACTCCATTCGACTCCCGGATGGACCTCGCCACTGCTATAGGCACAGTATTTGAAATTAGAATGCAGTTCGCAACAAATACTTTGAACGGCCGTGTAGATTTTTGGGCTACTATTAATGGATCAGGTCCAGGATCATGGCCACCGATGCAATTTGCAGCTGCAGGCGGCGCAATTCCGGATGTTCCGACAGACGGACAGTTTCATGTTTTTCGTCTGACACTTGAAGCGGGTGACAATTATATTGGTAATCTCAATGCGCTCAGAATGGATCCTGTTGCAGACGCTCCGCCAATTGGTGAGACTTTTAAAGTCGATTATTTTCGTGTAGCTAATGTTACCAACCGGGTTGTCGTTATTAAAGTTGATGGCACACCGCTCCCTTCATACACGAGTTTGGCTGAATGGAATACAGATGGGGATCTTGAAAACTGGATGTTGAACGGTATTACCAATGAAACCGTTTCGGGAGGAATTTTCTCAGGTGAACCAAATTCAGCCGATCC
>JAOZNZ010000992.1 GCA_029933535.1 bacterium
TGTCATTAAGTTTTGTGATATAATTTTCAACATGAGAGACTATATTTTCAGCGATTTTTAAAGATTTTTCTGCATCTTTTCTTGATGGTTCATCAGAAAAGATTGGATAACGAATCTCAACGGCATAGGAAGATATTTCGGCAATATCTTCTCTTAAACCGGAAATTTTAGGAAGATATTTTACAATGGCATCATACAAAGGAATAAGATCGTGAACACGCTCGAATCGAATGCTCATAGTGGTAAGAACAGCTTTGAAAGCTTTCTCAATAGCTTGCTGAGAATGAAAACAAGGTGTATCGGTAGGACCATCAAGGATTTCAAGAACAGACTTGGCGGTGATAAGGTCGTTACGTGCTTTTTTAAGCCATTGCTCGGAAAGTTCTTTATTAGTTTCTTTCATAAACTATTTTACCGTTATGAATTGCTTCGGTAATGATGTGATTCGCCGTGCCGCGCCATTTATTAAACTCTTCAGGTGTATAAATAATAACATCCATAGGACATGGTGAGGGATTAAATAACATTTTGACTTTGGCGGCGCGCTTATGAGCAGGCACGTTTGATTTCATGACAATTAAAATATCAAGATCATTCGGATTTTTAGTCTCAGATTTTACGTAAGAGCCGAAAAGAATGATTTTGAGCGGATGTAAATGAGATATGATTTTTTTAAGCACTCTATTTACAGTTTGCTCTGTAATTGGCTGACATAATTGTGAACTGAATGCTTTCATTTTTAAATTGTATGAATTATTATATTTAATTATAACATAAGAACAGTTTTTCGTCAAATACTATGGAAAAACTTCTAAAAATAGCGCGCAGAGAAGAAAAACGCCGCGATGAAAGACCAAACGTTTATAAATTAAGCGGTTGGAGCTCGTTTCTATATTATCTCTATTACCGAAATCGCTTTTTCCTGATCCGCGAAACCGGTATGTGGATTTTAAATTTTGTCGAGCTCGGATTAGCTGCATGGCTTCTTGGCGGAATGGAAGTTCGCGGCTTCGCTCTCGCGTTCAGATATGTTTTTCTAATTTATATGATATGGAACGGTGCCGCGCTTGCCGAAAGAATTCTTGTCGCAAGATATTATGCCGCAAATAAACCGAAAAAAATTGCGAGAACTATTGCCACGTTTATCCAATCGGCTTTTGTGTTCGGTATCG
>JAOZNZ010000993.1 GCA_029933535.1 bacterium
CCAACACCTACCTCCAAGCCATAAGCATCGGTCGGCATAAGTTGTTTTACAGCTTTAAGTTCCAGTTCATAAATATTTTCATTTTTTACGAACCAGTCGTCATAAGCATCGGCAAACAGTTCAAAAGGTTCAATTTTCGGCATAAGAAAAATTTAAATCAGTAAATTTAAATTTGTAGTGTTAGCGATAGAATATTAGTTAATCGTTAATAGTTATTAGTGAGTGGTTAAAAAGATATTAACCAAATAAGATTTATAATTATTGGTGTCTATTTGTGTTCATTCGTGGTTAAAAAGTGATTATATTTATTCGTGGTTGTTTTTCAGCACAACAAAATCACCGACATTCCCGTTTAAGTCTCTTGCTACAATATCGCATTTGATTTTTAGAAGAAAGAAAATATTTTGTCTGTTTTCGCTAAGGGTTTCGTAATTCCCCTGCCCCTTAGAAATTATTAAATCGGCTCCGTTGAAAACTTCTTGGAACTCTTCAGAACAACTCTGCAGCACAGTCCCGGGATAACCTGAGCCATTATCAATAACTTTTACAATGTCTGTTAAACCTATATCTTCAGCATCTTTCATTGTTGCATCATTGATTACCGGTTTACCCCGGACAGCGAAAATTATTTTTTCTTTTGGCAGATGCTCAATAAATAATTTGTCGAATACAATTTCACCGGCGTTATCGCCAAGATACAAAATTTGTTTCGCGTTATTAATTGCCGTTCTTAGTTCTTCAGTGTGTGAAGAACTTAAATCAGCGGATAACATTTTCTCGATCTCATCGTGAATATGCTTATCACTGTAATTATGTTTGGCTCCAAAGTCAATGATGTTTCCGGCAACCGCGAGATGCAGTGCAGTTTCAAATGGGTCATTAGATTTATCAATTATACTTTTTAATTCATCATACAAATTAAGAATATATTGATTTGACATTTTTTTTATTTCAGCGTAAGCGTCTTTTCCACCGGTATAATGATTAATGATTTCATAAGTATTCTTTGCCAGTTCCGGAGGAGATAAGGAGTAATCCGCCTTACTTAGTCCATCGATAATTTCTCTTAATATTTTTTCGTGATAATTGTTATCAACGACCGGTAAGGCTTTAATCGTTTGATTAATAATGCATGGCAAACATTCGTAATAAGTTTTCATGTGTCAGGGGG
>JAOZNZ010000994.1 GCA_029933535.1 bacterium
TTCAAATAAAAAACTGCTCCGTCATCAATTATCGGATGAATCTGCAAATTTGCATCTTCATAATTGCCGGTAAATATAAAGCTGGTACGAAAATAATATGTAATTTGACCAAGTGTAAGCAATGTATTTTTCGGAGCGGGAAGAGAAGCACTTTCAGCATAAAAAAGCGCGTTTCCTGACGGCCATCCGCTGTCATCAAAACCAGCTTCCCGCCAGGCGGAACCAAGATCCGTACCGCTCTGATTATATTTCCAAACGTCATCTATTTGCATACTTGTACTTGATAAATATGTACCCGGTGTGGCGTGAACATCACGGTGGTTATACATTATTTCGTTTATAACTATTTCATCATTAAGCAGAAAAAAATTAGATCCGCCGGGAGTTGTTGTTGCGGGGTACATCCAATTACCTGTGCCGTCAGGTGATTTCCCTCGTAATCGAGAATTCACTGTAACGCCATCCAAAACGTAATCCCCATTTTCTGAGTACAGAAAAAGTTTGTCGTCCAACTGCGGGGAATAACTTTGGAACATATTTGAAAACACAATACATTCGCCGGAATTAAGCTCAATAGCAGGAACAGCCAAATCGTAAAAAGCTCCCGAACATCGAATAACAAAATTTGATAAATTTATAGAGTGGCCATCATAATTAATGAGCTCAAGCCAGAAGTTGCTGCCCGGAGAAGAAACTTCATTAAAAGAAATTTGAGGAGTAAAAGGTGGCGGCAACGCAAAGTTACGCAAGCCGGGAGTTCCGCCAACCAAATAACCTGATGACCAATTCCTAAAAGGCGGACTGGAACTCTGAGGATCAATCTTCGCAAGCGATGCTCCCGAACCGTCAGGCGCAACCGGCCAGTCATCATCATCCTTATAATTCACAGAATCCATAACCCGGTCAGTATTATTAACCAGCTCGAGTGTCTCGCCGCTATTTGAAATGCGCCCGGAAAAAGGGCCGTAAACATCTGTAATCCCGGTCGATGCTTCAAGAGTTTCAGGAGAGGAAGCTATCACAATATATTCGCCTGCTTTCACAATGGTGCCGACAGGAAAAGTATAATCAATTCCGCCCTGCAAACCCCAGCCTGAAACGTCTAGATTCACTGCCATTTGATTATGCAGCTCCACCCACTCCATTGCGGCCTCATTAGTTACGGGGTT
>JAOZNZ010000332.1 GCA_029933535.1 bacterium
TAGTTAATAGTTATTAGTTAATAGTTAATAGTTAATGGTTAATAGCTTGCCCGGCCATAGGCGGGGTTAATTGTCGAAAATATAGTCTTTTTATTATACAATAAATGAGAGAAAATATCCATAACATTATCAGGAGATACCCGTTTTTTGTAAATCGCGTGATGTAGGCTGATTTGCAAACTTGGTTGAAGATGCTTTGAAATAAAATTCTTTATCCGTGTAATTCCGTGTTTTCCGTGGGCAATAAAAAAAATACAACCTGTTCCGAGCCATTATCACGCATTGAAAAAGGTTTGTTTATATGATACAATTCAATAACGATTAACGATTAACGATTAACGATTAACTAATAACGATTAACGATTTATATGAAAAAAATTATTGCCGGGACTGTATTATTATTTATTGCAGCAGTGCTGATAACGCCTCTTTTTGTAGGTATTGCCGCAGAAAAAAAGATTAACGAACAGATTAGCAAAGTATCACTGACAACAGATGTTACAATTTCAAATATTTATAAACGAAATTGGTTTTCATCGAACGCGGAAACATCATTTGATTTGTCGCAAATTCTTGCCGCATACGGTTTACTCCGGCTTGACACGATGCCTGATTTAGGAGAGATAAAGGTAAAAACGCGATCTGAAATCATTCATGGCCCGTTTCCTTTAAAACGTTTTTATCCTAAACAACCGTTGACATTTCCATTACTTGGTGTAACAAAAAATATTTCAACGATTACTTTTCCCCCGGATGTTTTAAATTTCACGCCGACCATAACAACTTATACGTCAATCTATCCCAATGGCAGCGGAAGCGGAGCATTTACAATACCAAAGTTCAATTATCAGATTAGCGATACGGGGAAAGTGTTAAAGATTAGCGAAATAGATGGCGAGATAAGTTTTTCATCTGATATGTCAAAATTGTTTTTTTCTTTTAACGCTCCAAAGATTTTTTTTAAAAGTCTTGATAACGAATTTGAAGTTAACGGTTTGAAATGTTCGTGGCGTAATGATAGAGATATTGCAGGAATACAATCCGGCGATTTTAAATTAATATTTGACAATATTATCTCCGGTAAAACCAAAATTAATAATTGTGAATTCTCGAGTTTCAGAAAAGAAGAAGGGAGCAATTTATTTTTTAACACAAGTATATCAATTAAATCTTTTAAAGATGACAATACCGGATTAGGGCCCGTTGAAATTGAATTATCGGTTAAAAACATTAAAAAGAACGCATATAAACAACTGGCATCTTTGTTAAGCGGTTTGAACAATAAATCAGAAAACCAATTCGCGCACATTTTGATGATGACACAGATTATAGGATTACTGCCTGAATTACTGTCGGAATCACCTGAAATTAATTTGAAAAAATTTGAAATAGGCACTCCCGACGGCAAAGTATCCATTAGCGCGAGCATCAAAGCAGACGAAGCGGAATTAATTAATTTGAATGATTTGGAAGGGATTATAAATTCTATCACCGCTGATTTTTCTATGATAATTCCGAATTCCATAGCGGAGAAATACATTTTAAATAATAAGAATCCTCGTTATATTATGCTGCAAAGCATGATGGTTGAAGATGGCGTTAATTACACACTGGATTTAAAATACAATGACTCGCAATTTTTTGTAAACGGGCAGCCGTTTTCAACCGATCAAGGCAACTAAAGATTTTCACAATAAAAATTGAAGAAAATCGTCATAATCATAATGTAAAAAAAATATTATTGGACGGTAAAAGTAACATAAGCATCTTGCTTATGGATTATTGGATTTTGGTATTTTCACAAAATCACTTAGAATAAAGAAATTAGACAGAATCATTTAGTGACAGAATCATTTTTGTATTTAAAAGATTGTTTTGTCATAAATTGTTTTGTCAAAATAATTAAAATTTAATGACAAAACAACTGTTGATTTAAAGTCTATGGGATGGTAGTGTTGTTTTTATTAACTTTGCGAGCTTTGCGCCTTTGCGAGAGGAAAAACTATATCACCCCAGCATACGCGGGGCGGGGCGCTAAGCCCGCAAAGAAGAAAATGTGCCTTAGTGCCTTAGTGGCTTAGTGGCGATAATAAAAAATATATATTTGTCAAAATAATTAATGTCAAAATGATAAGAAAAATCATATGAAAAAAGTATTAATAAGCTTATTAGTTTTATTCTCAGGTATGGCTTCCTCGATGAGCATTACAAATGATTACGCAGGGATGAAAGTCATTTATTCCGGGGTTCGTGGGCAAATGAAGATTTACAACTCTCTTGCAAATAACAGATGGAACATAGAACTTACCGATTTGCCGGATCCATCAATAGTTACCGGTGAATCGGAAAGCCGATTGCTGATAAAAAAGAAATTTAATGACCCTAATACTGTTATGATTGAAAGCATCACCGCTGACGGGCCGATGAACAGCATAACCGTTAAATTTCCACCGGGAAATCGCAAGGCATGTTTCGTTAGAAATATTTTTGTTGATGGTTTTGTAAATAATATTAAAATTACCGGTGGCGATTTGGGGGATTTTGAAGGCCCGGACGGAATAGTTTATATTAAAGGTGATGTGAACACGCTTAAAGTTGATGGCAAAAAATATAATGTTAAGAATTCCAAGGAAAGTCAGTTATGGGGCGGAAATATCTGGGCGGATATTATTGTTACAGGCGGAGTAAAAAAATTACAGGTCAAAGGCGGTAATATTCATTATGATAATAACGGCGGATCTTTCGGTAAACTTTCTTTCGGTGGGGATGTGAACCTTATCTCAACCGATGGCGTTACAGTAAAAACCGATCGTGCTGATAAGGACAGCAAAGTAATTTTTGGTGGAGGAATTAATTCAGAAATTGACGGACACGATTATCAAATTAAACAAATCAGAGCGAAAGGCGGAACAATTTCGTCCAGTGATATTAAATGCAGACAAATTAAAAAGCTGACTGTTATCGGTCAGAAAGCGGAAAATCCCCAGCCGATTATTCCTGAAGGCGAGCAGGGAATTATTGATACTTATGTCAGAACAACGGCTGACACGAACTCAAATTTATGCAGTCTCGACAAAATTCTGGTAAAAAACGGACAGGTTAAAAACAGCCTTTTTGCAGTAAAAGGTGACGCGAAAAGTATCACACTGAATGGAGAAGTTTCAAGCATAAAAGGAAATGTTGAAAATACAGTTGTTCGCGCGGGATTTGACGGTAGTTTAAATTATAACAACCCACCTAATATTGCACCGCAAAGTTTTATAACTACAATCTTCGCTAATACCGAATTGGTAATCCCTTTTATAGTAGCTACAGAAGATTTATCAGAAGAATTGACTGTTTCAATTCGTCAACGCGGTGCGGCAATTGATGCGGTAATTTCTAATTACAACGGTCAAACTTTCAGCGGAACAAACAGATGGAATATTAACAAACCAATTGAAGCCGGTATGTTTGTATGGATCGGTTCTCCATTAGCAGCGGGAAAAAACTCAAATATTATTGTACGTGTTCGTGATAATTCCGTGCCTAATTTATATGCAGATATGATGTTGACAATTGACGTTTTTACAAATAACGCGCTGCCGGAAATTTTTCTATATCCGGATGATTCAACACGTTTATACAGCCTTGAAGACGTCAATGATCTTTCCTGGACAGTTACTGTTTATGATGTTGATTCTGAGGAAGAACTAACACTTTCACACAGCGGACTTGACATTGAAACAGATCAACTTGATAATTGGATTTATTACGCCCGTGCAATTGATCCGGCAGTTGGCTGGTATTCAAACGTTACTTTCACAGTTACTGACAGTGAAGGTCTTCAAAGTTCTGAATCTGTAAACGTAATTGTTTTAAGTAATAATCCTCCGGCAGTAACCACTTCATTATCTAATAATACTGTTGTATGTGCTGTGAGTAATCTTCTCGATTTTCAGATTATCGGACAAGTGACTAATCCGGACACGCTGACATTTGTACGTCCACTTACTATGCCTTCTGTAATTGAATACACCAATGCTGTTTTTAACAATGTAGTTATTGCAAGTAATAGTTTTCAATGGATACCATCTGCAAATAATGTTGGAAGCTCGACATGGCACTTTTTGGTTTATAACAGCGGCATTGTGCAATCCGCGGGAAAAGTTTCTATTACTGTTATAGTAACAAATGGTGTAAATTCTATTTCCGCACCTCAGAATAATGTTACAGATATAATCGGATATTATGAAGGAAACATAAATAAAATTTCTATCGCAGGTAATTCTTCATATTCAGACTTTATTGCCGGAACACATGACTACACTCCGGGCGATTGGCAAAACGCTAATTATATTGGAGTATTAAAGAGTTTAAAAATTAATGGCATTGCCATAAGTAATATTTTCACATCAAGAAAAAAAATAAATATCAACAAACGCGATGATTTTGATTTTGATGAAAATGATGTGTGGATTAGCGGGACAAAAGATGTGAATTGAGGCGTCGTGAGTCGTGAGTAGTGAGTCGTGAGTCATGAGTCGTGAGTGGAGGGACGCTGCCACGACCCGCGTATGCTGGGTTTCCCAGCGTCCTAA
>JAOZNZ010000995.1 GCA_029933535.1 bacterium
TATAGTTTACCTATTTTCTTAAATTGCAATGAAGGATGAAATGAATTAGTTTTTATTCTTTTCGGATAAAGCTTCATTAATTAAAAAATCTAATTTTCCGGATTCAGAATCTTGTTTAATTTGATCATCCCATTTTTCTGAATCTTGAGAATAGAACCAATTTCTTAGATTTGAATAATCTTTCTTGGGTAATGTAAGAATTTCTTTTTCAATTTCTTTTAATGCCAACATAATATTTTTTCCTGTTTTGTAAATTAAGTTTGTATATTATATCATAATTCTAAAATAAGTGAACAATATCAAGCATTGGAACTTAGCACGCGCATGCGCGTTTCCTTGTCAAATACATGATATTTATTGAATGTCAGCCAAATATCTGTGCCCTTCGATAAGTCTTTTGTGACAGGAATGCGACCGAAAACTTGTCGTTCTCCCGCCTCAGCAGTAAAAATAGTTGCCCCTTTTCCGGGTATGTTGGCGATATGACTGATGTATCCTCTTACAGAAATGTCCTGCGGCCATTCCGAAATCATAACATCTTCAGGACGCACACCCACTATCGAGGAACGCAACTCCTCCGAAATAAGTGTTCCGTCAATCAGGATGATTGCCTCACGCTGATCGTGTGTAACGTAGACGGCAGTAATGGCGAAGTGGTTGAGCAGCTTCTTCAGGCGCACCCGATATTTTTCTCTCAGTTTCTGATCCAGGTTGGAAAACGGTTCATCCAGCAGGAATACAGCAGGATTTCTGGTGATACATCGCCCGAGAGCAACTCTTTGTTTCTCACCTGCTGACAGATGGGAGGGTTTTTTATCCAGGAGATATGCGATATCAACCCCCATGAGTTCGCTGGTTTTCTGAAATTTAGCTTTAGCCAGTTCATCAAATTCAGGGGTCTTTTTTTGAAAAAGGAAGTAGGAGAGGATATTTTTCTTCGAAGTAAAATGAGGATACAGAGCGTAATTCTGGAATACCATGCCAATTCTTCGTTCCCGCGGGGAGATTTTCTCCACGTTTGTTCCGTTGTACCTGATTTCACCGGAATCCGGCTTTGTCAGTCCGGCAATAAGTCTCAGAATTGTGGTTTTCCCACACCCGCTGGGGCCCAGGAGTACCATAGTCTTGCCATCCGGAACAAACAGGTTCAAGTTCATAATGGAGAAT
>JAOZNZ010000333.1 GCA_029933535.1 bacterium
GAAATGATGTAGGAGCTTTATGGGAAAACTTTCTAATAATGGAAAGAATCAAATCCCATTCCTTTATTAATAATAATGTTAAAATGTATTTTTGGAGAACTTACACTCAATCCGAATTGGATTTAATTGAAGATGACGGAACCGTACTCAATGCATATGAATTCAAATGGAAAAACAAACATTCGAAATGTCCGATTGCATGGAAAAACAATTATCCTGATTCTGTCTACAATTGCATCAACAGGGAAAATTATTTTGATTTTATAGGATTATCTTAATTTCTTAACCACATAAGAATTGTTAATAATTTAATTCTTTTTGTTATAGCGTTTTGTGAATCGAAAAGATGTGCTCGCGGAAAATTCGTTTCGTTGCATTTATCAAATTGATTTGCTATAATTTTAAACATTTGTTTAAGATAATAGTATATAAAGTGACATTAATTTGCATTATAAATCATGGTACATTCAAACACTAAAAACATTATATTGCTTCTTGTAGATACTCACTGGGGTGAGGTAGATTGGATTCTCCCTGTACTTCACAAGATTCGTGAAAAGAAAAAGGACATTAGATTAGTTGCGATTTTCAGTTCAAAAAACCTTTTTGATAAAAGAGGGAATCAACTTACATTATACAACAAGCTATGTGAATACACAGATGAAATAATATACCCTAATCCTAAGAATATAATTACTAAGACATGGGACTGGTTTGTAAATTGCCTGCCAATGCGAGCTGCTGCATATTATACAGACAGGTTATTACAAATACTATTCCAAAAGCCACAAGGGACATATTTTACCACTTTTTTGTATAACGCATCGTTTGTATTTCCTAAAGTAGTAGAACCACTAGATGTAAAAATTATTTTAAAGGATTTTTCAAATGACAGTCGTTTTGACCGGAAAATAGAAAAGTGCTGTTCAAGAGCAAAAATTGTTGTTTTCCCTCACGCAACATCAATATTGATAAGCCAGGACTGCAATCAAAGAAACAACCCTGAATATTTACGCCATTTTCATAAGCATGATCTTTTTCTTGTGTCAACTAAATATAGTGTCAAATGGTGGGCAGAACAGCATTGCCAGGAAGATGCTGTACCTGTAGGTTTCCCACGCCTTGACAAATGGTGGATTAATGAAATTACATCTGATGAGAAGTTAAAGGATACTGATGATTACAAATGGGTAGAAGAAAATAAAAGTAATAATAAAAAAATATTATTATATTTCACACGTCACACTTCACCTTGTATGCTAACACTTGATTCATTTGAATATTTAATAAAGTCCACTTTAGAAGCTGTTATGAGTCATGAAGATGCCGTTTTACTTATAAAACCGCATCCGAATCAAAGCATACCTCAATTATTGAATATATTAAAAGATTTTGACAGTAGGCGCTGGAGGATAGCATCATTACAGGCGATGTTATTAGCAAACATATCAGATTTTGTAATTTCAATGCATTCCACCTGCATTCTTGATTCATTAGCAGTAAGCAAGCCCGTTGTGGAATTTTTTCAATATAAGGATACCCCTGATGACTATCCGGTAAAGAATGATGGATATTTAATATGTTCCAATGGTAAATTAGGTTCACCACAACGTTATCTGGAAATTGTTGCTGAAGCTGATACAAAAGATGAGCTTGATTTCTATATAAGCGATTATTTCTCCCCTGCAGAAAATCCTAAAGACAAGATCTGGGAAGAGCAACAATTAAAATTCAAAGATATATGCGGGAACTCGGATTCTGCGTCAGCCACCGCAGCAGAACTCATTTTAAATATGATAAAAGAAGACATACAATAATCTGATAAAATAATGGAGATGTGCAATGAGAACAGTTGGTTTTATTCCTTCGAGGCTTAACAGCGAACGTGTACCTTCTAAGAACATTAGAGAATTAGGTGGTACCCCCTTAATTAACTATACAATCAAAGCATTGAACCGTGTAAATATTATTGACGATATAGTTTTATTTGCATCGGAACCAAGTATTTGCGATTACATACAGCATGGTTTAGAATATACGTATGTTAAACGCCCGGAGTCTTTGGACACTCAGGGAGCAACGATTCAGGACATAATTTCCGAATTTTTTAAAGTTGACAATGCGGATACAATTGTACTTCTTCATATCACTTCTCCATTTTTAAAGCCTGAAACAATTGAAGAGTGTATAAGAGTTGTTAACTCCGGAAAGCATGATTCTGCGTTTACGGCATACGAGTTCCAAAAATTTTGCTGGTATAAAGGCAAACCATTGAATTATTCCCTTGACGCACCAACACCGCGTACACAAGACATCGACCCCGTTTCTGTCGAACAGTCAAGTTTATATGTATTTAAGCGTGAAGTATTTGAGAAGACCGGGCAAAGGATTTCTACTAATCCTTACATAAAAAACATTGATCATTTTGAAGGACATGATATTGACACTCCTGATGATTTTAGGATTGCAGAATTAATAGTTAACACAGGAATGTTTACTGCATAAAACACACTCTCAAGCAAATGAAACTATACAAAGATTACGCAATTGAATTGGATGGAAGCAAATATTCTTTATATTTGGGTCGTGGGATTATTTATGATTTAATTCTTGAAACTCTCAATACAAAAACTAATAATAAAGATGTTATTATAGTATTTGATTCAATATTCGATGAAAAAATCCAACATCTGAATTCATTGTTGAAACAAAATGGTTATAATGTTTATAAATATTCCATGGTCGCAGGCAAACATAATAAAACATTTAGTGAAGCCATGAAAATATATGAGGTGCTTGAATCAAACGAGCTCGCAAGAGATTCAACAATGATCGCTTTGGGTGGTGGTGTCATCGGTGATCTGGCTGGTTTTGTGGCAAGCACATATTATAGGGGGATGAACCTCATTCATGTTCCTACTACTATGACTGCAATGATTGACAGCAGCATCGGCGGCAAAGTAGCGATTAATTTCAGAAAAACTATAAATGCTATTGGAAACTATTATCATCCTATTTTAAATGTTGTTGATTGTGATTTCCTTGACACGCTGCCAATGCGTGATTACATTGCCGGACTTGCGGAAATAATCAAATGCGCAGTTATTGCCGATGAAAAACTTTTTCGATTTCTTGAAGAAAATTCTGATTCAATTCTTAATCAGGATGATGAAGAAAAAATATTATATATTATGTCCCGCACAATTGAAATCAAGCTTGATCATGTAACAAAAGATGTTAAAGAGCAGGGCAAAAGATTGAAGCTTAATTACGGGCATACATTAGGCCATTCGATTGAAGTTGCAACTTTTGTGCTTGAAGAGTTATACCGGCATGGCGAAGGAGTTTCTTTAGGTATGACAGGAGCAGCTTATATTGCCGAAAAGTATTTTAAAACAGATGGAGAAATATTGTCCAGGCATGAAAATATTTTGAGAAAATATAATTTACCTGTACGTGTTAATATCAAAGATACTAATTTTGAATATGACACTCTGCTTAACGACTGCATGTCAATAGTTAACAAAGACAAAAAAAGAAAGAATAATAAATTAAGGTTTGTTCTTTGTGAAGAAATCGGAAAATGCGGAGTATATAATGACATTTCTGAATCTCTTACACGTGACGCATTTAAATACCTTATAGGAGCACAAAATGAGACTAAAAAATAAAGTATGTGTAATAAGCGGCGCAGGTAAAGGTATTGGACGCGAAACGGCAAAACTGTTTTATGAAGAAGGAGCTTATTTGGCGCTGATAACACGCACAGGCGAAGATTTCAATTCATTAAAGGATGAACTGAAGTGCAGTGACGATCGTGTTTTTGCTATAGAAGGTGATGTTTCTGATGAAAAAAGTATATGCCGGTTTGTTGAAAGGACTTTAGAAAAATTTGGCAGGATTGATGTGTTGATAAACAATGCCGGAATGCGTTTTCGCAAACCATTTTTAGATATATCGACGGATGAATGGAACAAAGTCATGAATACTAATTTGACCAGTATTTTTGTTTTCTGCCGCGAAATTGGAAATCAAATGGTAAAACAAAAACACGGATCAATAATTAATATGTCTTCAATTGTCGGGACACACGGTCTGCCTGAATTAACAGCTTATGGCGCATCAAAAGGGGGCATAATAACTTTCACCAAATGTCTTGCTTTAGAATTAGCGCAATTTGGGGTGAGAGTAAATTCTATTTCGCCCGGATTTTGCGAAACATCATATACAGATAATTTCAAAAAAAACAAGAAAGAACTATATGATTTTACGCTTGAACGGACTCCTTTAAAACGTTGGGGCCGTTCACGCGAAGTCGCAGATGCGTGTCTTTTTCTTGCTACTGAAGAATCAAGCTATATTACAGGTGAAACTTTGAACGTTGATGGCGGTTGGGGTGCCTGGTAATAATTTTAAATAATAATTTCAAAGAGAGTTGAATTATGAAAGTTGTTATTCTTGCCGGCGGATGGGGATCCCGCCTCGGACAGTTAGTTGAGTCAGTGCCAAAGCCGATGGTACAAATTGGTGGTAAGCCAATGTTATGGCATATTATGAAAATATATT
>JAOZNZ010000996.1 GCA_029933535.1 bacterium
TAAAATATCCTGAGGGATTTAACGCTGCGAGAATTGTTTTTTAAGCCGATAAAAACGCGCAAAATTTCGCTGATATGCTTTCATGTATCTGGTCGGCAAATATTATTGACATTGATAAAAAGTTTTACGCGGGTAATGGAGAATTTCATGAGTCAGGTAAAAACGCTCCGTGTTATGGAAGTTATGGCGGTATAGGAACATGGGGACCTATGGGTGTTTATTATAACGGTATCTTTTCCCGATGCTCAGACCATTTCGCGTCTCTTGCGATAAGGTGTATTGACAATTCTGAACGTATTACGAATTATTTTAATTACTGTGATAAACTATTATATTATTACCGCAACGATCATGACCCGAAAAACGGTCCGCCGAATCCTAATTTGGATATAAATAAATATCCGTCAAATGCTCCTCCGCACTGGTCTTTTTTTATGAGCAATCCCGGCGGTTACATGCCTGCAGGTGAAATTAACGAACTCCATGGCGACGAAGAAATGGATGGACACGGCGCAACGATTGTTGGCAGATGGTTAGCGTGGCGGCATCTTGGTGCACCAACTGGCGGCTGGTTTACCGCACCTCGTTCAGATGTTTATGAAAAAAGTCCCTGGCAGAGTTCGATTGATTCCACTGAATTTATTTGCTGGCTTTTGGATTATACTAAACGTGATGTTGTTTATTCAGAAGGCGAAACGACCGGCTGGTGCGGGCACGGCAATCATACACTGCCGGGCATGGCTGATGAAACTAATTACGCGAAAGCTGCTTTAATTCTTGATAAAATGGATGATGCAGGGATTTTACTCACTAATCTCGCGAAATATTCCTATGACAAAAACATGAATTATGTTGATAAGTCACGTGGAATTGACTGGAGAAATTTTCAATGGATAATTCCTGAAGGTACCGTAATCAGGGCTGACGAAAGTTGGTACAGAATAAGCGATCTCGGTAACGGAGCGAACCAGGGAATAGCTTTGCACGCACTTGAACTTTGCGCGGGAATAGATGACACTAATCCAAAAGATTTGAAAATTATTCCGCGAGTTCCCGCTCCGCTTTCGGGATTAGAAATTACAGATTTCCCGGTTTTAATTCCGAATTCACGGACGAACACGTACGAGCACGGATGAACACGGACCACGGACCACGGAAGACGGAG
>JAOZNZ010000334.1 GCA_029933535.1 bacterium
TAAACTCCCCTCCTTGTTGAGGAGGGGTGGCCGATAGGCCGGGGTGGTTAATTAAACGGCACTCGAAAAGAGGCAGCAAATCCAAATCCCCGACTACAAGTCAATAATGATCGACTATTTATCGTCAAATTTTAAAATCGCAAATTCAGATAATATATGAAAATTCTCAACTGAAAGCTGGGGCGTCATGCTTAGTTCCGCACTCTCATTATCAATATATCTTCCAAAATTATATCGCGCTACAAGAATTCGCCATCCACCCCCGTTTCCAAATTTTTCGCCATGTGCAGTTAATTCTTTTACAGGAACAGCCATTTCAGCTGACCAACTTACATCTTTGTCGCGCCAGTCATTAATCGTTCCATTTACTTTAGACGCAACTTTTAATTCACTCTTGTATTCCATCATACTCGGTAATCCTACTCTTGCGGTACCCGGAATAAAGAAACAACTTTTTTTGCCGGCAGGGGTTGCGTACATTTCCCAATACCAGGTTTCATTTTCAGGTGTCAATATCAGTTCGCATATATCGCCGAATTTATAATGTTTCAATTGATCCTCTTTGCCTTCACCGATAATATCCAAGTCATAGAATGTCACCCCGACATAAAAATAATCCTTGTCACAAGCTAATCGAACTTCCCCGGGCTGAGCAACTGTTTTACCACTTCTCTCCCGATTGGCAGCGCGGTGCAATTTATAAACCCGAGCTTTTTTCCACACAGGTTCATCAAGTGTTCCATCTACATTTATCGGCGATTGTGCTCGCGCGACAAGCATAACATTTGGACTGTCAGATTTCTTTTCGCCATTTTTCACAGCCGCACTAACTCCGGTGCAACCAATGAAACAAACCGTTAGTAATAGAATTACTGTAAGATTAACATTTTTATATTTAATTTTTTTCATTTTTTTATTATTTAGGTTAAAAGTTATTACACACACCGTCGCTTCGCGCCATCCCTCTCAAGAGGGGATTTTAATTCCCCCTTTCTTAAAGTGGAATATCCCGATTATTCCATCGGGAGTGGGTTAGGGGGATTTTCATTAATCAATCAGGTCTAAAGATCAGGAACCACCCAAGGATGAAGTGAATACTAAATTCATCCCGAGGCGCTAGCGCGCTCGGGGCGAATTTCCTGACACCTGACACCTGAATACCGATTACCATTGCGCCTTGCGCAATAGACGCAAGATGTTGCGTCTCTACTCCGGTTCATCCGAAAGATTGTGATGGCCTACTACCACTCCATCATCCCGTGCATCTCGTTTAGCGATACGAAGAGTTTTGAACATACTTTTCAGATCAACCAAACCACCGAGGAGAAACCATATTACTGTTCCGAAAGAAATTACGGCAAAAACGCGAATATACCATTTCCAGAAATTAGCCCATGTATCATTAGATACCTCGTGAGTTAAATTGTATATAGTTCCAACAATAAAAATCCCGAACCAAATAATTGTCCATGACATTTGTGCATAATAAATAATTTTGTCGCCTCTGGTAAATTCTTTTGAAGGCAGTAACGCGCGCAATCCTGTTGGAGGTTGTGCTACTTCAGTTTCGTGATCTCCTTTTATAGCATATTCACCACGATGAAGCATTCTATTAAGATTAAATGCCGGTCTTTTAAGAATCAACCATTCTGTCAATGCACAAATAATATAAGATGAAGCTGCAAGTATTACAGTAAATAGACTCACCCATCTGCTGTCAATTGGGAATTTATCAGGACCGACTTTCCAATTTATTCCCGGTACAAAATCAGAAATTGCTTCAATGTTATATTTTATACTGCTCAAAAACTGAGGAGCACTTTCTGTTAACCACGGATAAATATATCCGGGCCATCCCTGCTGAAGAACTATTCCAATTACAGCTATAACACATCCGATAATCAATGCAGCGAATGCTCCGGTATTTGTTCCTCTTTTCCAATAAAGTCCACCCACAATTACCGCTCCTGCACCGCCAAGCCATATTGCACCTGTAATGATAAAGAACATTATTATATGTTGACTTTGACGAAATAAATGGCTCCAGGCAAAAATAAAGACAGCAACAAACAAAATCGAGAACCTGAGAACCCACATATGTTGTTTAGGAGTAAATTGTTTTTTCTTAAATGGAAGAATAACGTCCTGCACAAAAATACTTCCCCAGGAATGAAGATAAGTATCGTGAGTCGAAATAAACGCACATACCATTGCCGCGCATAAAAGCCCTACAACACCAACAGGCAGCGATTTTGCAAGCGCAATTGGTACAGTCATTTGTTTAGCAATTTGCGGGTTGTCAACTCCGGCAGCCGCAATTGCTTCTTTGGCTTGAACTGCGATGTGAGCAAAATTAACATTATGCAAAACTACGTAAGCGCCAACCGGCAACAGCACCATAAATAACGTTTGAGCAATAACTCTCCAGGAACCGAGGATACCAGCCATTTTAGCTTCGTGAGCGGATTTAGCGGAACAGTTATACCCTTGAGATCCCTGCCACGCGTTAGTGCCATAAATAGCTAATAATACACTGATAATAAAAAAGAAATAGTTAAAACCATCAATCTTAGCTGTGTGAAATGGATGTATTAATGATGCCCCTTCAGGTGCACTGATGGTTAATGTATTAATTATTGTTGACCAATCAAACATAAAGAAAATAACAATAATAATAATCATAAAAACCATATTACTGAACATTCCCTGTATAAAGTCAGTTACAATTACTGCTATTTGACCACCGAGAAAAACAAAGAATAAAGCAACTGTAAGCAATAGAAATATTAAAGCAGAAAAAGTAGAAATCTTAATTCCAAACATTAAAAAATGTGACGGTAATCCACAAAAATGTATGAAAAATCGCGCGCCTACAGCAGGAAAAATACCAAAATTTATTATCCCTGATATCCAAACTAATATCCCGGCAAAAACACGTAGAGACTTGCTGTAACGTATTTGAAAAAATTGCGCCATCGTGAATGCGCGAGTTTCACGGTAACGATATATCACAAAACCGGAAAGAGAAATGAAAAGCACTACCGGGGTCATCAGCAACGACCACCATAAAGCTGTAAATCCCGCATTGTAATACATTTCGAATGAAGCTACAACACTAATTGCACCCAAACCTGCCATGCCTTGAGAAACACTTATAAGATATCTTCCTGCACAACGATTAGCTGCAAGAAAATCAGCAACACTCTGTGTATATTTCTTCGTTAAAATTGCGGCCCATGTTACGATAAAAAAAACGCCTGCTACAATGAGCCAGTCAACTAAGTGCATATTCATATTTATTTTTCCTTTGATATATTTTTAAAATTATTGAATCCTTATGAGCAGCATCTTAATAATGGTCACTCGAAAAAGATAAATGTCCCGCCGACCTTGTGTCGGTGGACATAAAAATTGCAAGGAATTTATTGTGAATACCGAACAATTAAACATATTCTTAGTTTTTCCCGCGACATCTCGATATTGAGACTCGCGTAGCGATGTGCACGTGAAAAAATTCCTTTGCCCTGTCGCGAGAGTAAATTATACACAATTAAGTCACTTAACACAAGTGATTTTGACCAATCGGGCAATTATTTCGACATATTGTATAAATTTGTTTCAAATCGTTATAGATTTCCGCTTTTTTTAATGTTATAATACCTGCAAATAATATTTTTAGGTTATTAATTACCTGATTTAACAACTATTTTAACAACAACCAGGGAGGATGTTTGCTGAAAGTTACTTATTTAACGATATTGTGACAACCATAATATCATAATTGTTCTAAAATTTTAATCTTAAATTCAAGGAAAAAAAATGAAAAAATCACTCGTTTGTATCGTTGCGTTATTAATGTGCGCAACATTTGTTATGGCTACTAACACTTTGCAGGTTAGCTCTAACGGTCGCTATCTTGCTGCCGCTGATACCATCACACCAGTTTATCCTCAAAATGATTGGGGTACTAAACTCATTTGGAAATTGAATACTACCGATGCTGCAACATATTATGCAGCTCGTTTTGCACAGGGATTCAATCTTATTTCTATGTATGCGGTTAATAATTGTAACGCTGCAGCTGACTATGCTGCTAGTACTAATGTTGCAGGAATTGCACCATTCGAACTTACAGTCGGTGGAGATTATGATGGCAGATGGGACGTTTCGCAACCAATTGAAGCTTATTGGGCTTCTGTAGATACTATGATCGACACAGCTTTAGCTAATGGATTGTTTGTTAATCTGGCTCCTCTTCCTACAAGCGGACTTCTTCTCGGCAGTTACCGTGTTATGCCAAGAGGTGACACAGCTACCGCTTATGCTTATGGTAATTGGATTGGAGCACGTTACGCTCAAAAAATGAATATCGTCTGGATGGTAGGCGTAGGAGTCCCGCAAAATGATTGGTTTAATGTTACTGATCAGGTTGATGCAATGGCTAAAGGAATTGCTGATGGTGTTAATGGTGTTAACGATATATCCGGAGCTACTGATTACAGCACAACTCTTATGACTGCAGACACAGAAAGATGGTCATACAGTTCTTCTCATTGGTATGG
>JAOZNZ010000335.1 GCA_029933535.1 bacterium
GTTAAGAGTTCACAACCGTCATCTTCAGCGTATTTTTTTAGATTAGCAATCTCTTTTGCAGTATCATCATCAACCGATTCGCCAACATTAGCGATAAACATAACTGGTTTTATGGTAATAAAACTTGCTTCATTAAGCAGTGGGATTTCTTCTTTCAGCGGTGGATTATTTTTAAAGAATCTGCGAAGAGGAATCCCCTCTTCTAATGAAGGTTTAACTTTCATCAGAAAAGCTTCCATTTGTTTTGCGTCTTTATCGCCCCCTTTGGCAGTACGAGAAACTTTCTGCAACCGCTTTTCTACAGTCTGTAAATCCGCAAAAGCAAGCTCCATGTCAATAATTTCCGCGTCATCCATTGGATTCGGCGCACCGTGAACATGAGTAATGTCAGCAGTTGGGAAGCAGCGAACGACATGTGCTATCGCGTCAACCTCGCGGATATGTGAGAGGAATTTATTTCCGAGACCTTCGCCTTTATGAGCTCCTTTAACAAGTCCTGCTATATCGACGAAATCGACAGTTGCGAAAGTTATTTTTTTAGGATTTTCCATTTCTGCAAGTTTATTGATACATTTATCCGGCACGATAACCGAGCCGATATTTTGATCTATAGTGCAGAAAGGATAATTTTCCGCCGGAGCTTTTGCACCGGATAGGGAGTTAAAAAAGGTTGTTTTACCAACGTTGGGCAAACCTACGATTCCAATTTTCATTATTTGTTTATTTAGTAATTAGTTATTTGTTAATAGTTATTAGTTATTAGTTATTAGTTATTAGTTAATTGTTATGGGAACTATGGGAACTATGGGAACTATGGGAGCTATGGGACAATCTCATTCCTGGATTTCGATCTTCCCCACCTTCTCACCTTCTGACCATTAACTATTAACTAATAACCCCGCCTATGGCTGGGCAAGCTGCTCGCATTTGGAAATGCGGCTTACACCTTCCCACCTTCCCACCTTCACACCTTCACACCTTCCCACCTTCTCACCCCCGCCTGTGGCGGGGCATCCCTTACACTTCAACAATATTTTTTGTCTCATCTGATTCAACACAGGCGTCGAGGATTTTTTGTATTTCGGCCCCGCGAGCGAAGTCAGGCTGATCATTTTGACCTGTTAAGATACTATTTATAAATCGTTCATAGATATTAGGAGTTTTCCCACAGTCAATAGTTTTCCATTGGGATTTGTCAATATTTTCGCCGCAACATATTTCAAGTTTATCGTATGCTTTGTCGAGGTTGATTTTAATTGCGCCCTTATCGCCGAAAATTCTTAATTCGAGAGTATTTTGATAACCGGTAGCCCATCTTGTGGTATGAATAGTACCAATAGCGCCATTTTGGAATTCGACAGAAATGATTGCAGAATCATTTGCGTCTAAATTATATTCCCCTATTTTGTCATTTTCAGCTTTATGGAAAGTTTTTAATTTACAATTTACCGATTTGATCTTTCCGGCCGGGAAGCTTGTGAAATCAATAATATGAACACCTACATCTCCTAGCACTCCAAGGCTTCCGTGACTTTTGGAAAGTCGCCACAGCCATGCCGTTCGTGTATGCCAATCGCCCCACCCTTTTGATGAGAGCCAGCTTTGCAAATAGCTGGCATCTACGTGCATAACTCTGCCGATTTCACCTTTTTCAATAATTTCATGTGCTTTTTGAATAGCTGAAGAATTTCTGTAAGAGAAATTCACCATATTAATCACACCTTTCGCTTTAGCCGCATCAGCCATTTTTTTGGCGTCCGTATAATTTGTTGCAAGAGGTTTTTCGCAAAGAATATGTTTACCGCTTTCAATAATTTTTAATGAGACGGCAGCGTGAAAAGCATCAGGTGTAACATTGCTAACCGCATCGATTTCAGCCTTTTTCAGCATATCATCAATATCAGTGAAAGTTTTTGGAATGTTGTATTGTTTTGCAAAATCTTTTACTTTTTCATCAACAATATCGCACGCGGCAACGATTTCAACATTTTTAATTTTAGAGAAATTTTGAGCTTGTGCGTTTGCCATTCCGCCTGTTCCGATTATACCAAGTTTAATCATTATTAGTTATTCGTTATTCGTTATTAGTTCTTTTTTATTTTTCATTTTCTCCATAATTTTATCCATCAACAAACTTGCTTCAAATAGAGAATAAAGCGGTGCGGACATAAGAAGCATTGTAATAATATCAGGTGGAGTAAAGAAAGCGGACATTATTAAGATAATGACAAGCACAATTCCTCTATTTTTCGCCATTTTTTCCCTGGGAACGATACCCATTCTCATTAAGAAAACCAGAACAATAGGTATTTGAAATGCGCATCCGGCAGCGAGGAGTAAGAAAGTAGTAAAGCCGATATAATGGGGCATAGTGATATTAGGCACCAGGAACTCGCTTCCGAAACTCATAAAAAATTTCATTGCCAATGGAACCATTACCCAATAAGCAAACATAACCCCCAGCCAAAACAAAAAGAGAGAAATTCCTGAAAGGCGCGCAATCCATTTTCTTTCGTGTTGGTGCAGTGCGGGTGCAACGAAGAACCATATTTGACGTACAAGATAAGGAAGAGCGATAAGCAAGCCGAAAACGATCGATAACTTCATTCTTAGAATAAAAATATCAGGCGGGTTTAACCATGTAAGAGTTTTAAGCGAGCGACTACCCGGATATATAAGAATTTTCAGCCAGAATTCCTGGAAAGGAAATGCAGCTATAGTACAAATAACAAGAGCCAACACACATCTAATAACGCAAACGCGTAAATCGGACAGGTGCTCATAGAAAGATTTAGGTTCATCCTTCGATATGTTATTTTCAGATAAGTTGTCAGACATTCTCTTCTGGTTTATCATTGTCGGAAGCGTTATCAGTAGGTTTATCAATATCGCTGATTTCTTCATCAGCATCTACCGAGACGTCATTTTTAACATCTTTAACAGCTTTTTTAAACTCTTTAAAAGATTTTCCGATTGACCGTGCGAGTTCGGGCATTTTTTTTGCACCGCCGAAAATAACCAGAATAACTATGACAACAAAAATTATTTCTCGCCATCCTATTGCTCCCATTTTCAACTCCAATGTTAAATTATAATTTTTAGTATTAACTACTTTAAATATGATACTTAATAGAGAAATGAAAGTCAAATGCTTAAATCCTATGAAATTGAAGAGTATATTGACGAAAAAACACTTTTATAGTATAATGTTAAAAGTGTAATCATTAAAATAACCGAATAATAGGAGAAAGATCATGAAAAATTTAATTATGTTATTGGCCGCAGCAGTATTAATAACGGCATGTGGAACTAAAGAAGAAGACAAAAAACCTGCCGGCATAGTAGAAACTGCGAAGGAAAAGGCTGCCCAAAATGTAGCAGATGCAAAGGCAGAAGCTGATAAAGATGTAGCAGACGCAAAAGCTGACCAGGCTAAAGCAGATATAAAGGAAAAAGCTGACAAAGCTATAGCAGACGCTAAGGCAGAAGCTGACAAAGCTGAGGCGGACGCAAAGAAAGAAGCAGCAGACGCTCTTAAAAAGGTTGGGAATTAGTATTTAGTTTCTGAATGAAAGTTACTTCATTCAGGACTATGATACTGTTTTAGCATCGAATATAAAAAAGCTCATGTTTTAATGCAAACAGCATTGGAACTTGAGTTTTTTTATGGGATGTTATTACAGTTACCCCCAAAAAAGGATTATAGTTTTTTAATAAAGCAACGAAAAAAAACAAAATTTGACAAATTTAAACGAAATTGCTATAATACATAAACTATTAAACTTTTGTAGAAGTAGAATGGGCGTAAAGCCCATTTTTTATTTATGTAACAATAAAAATTAATTAATAAAACTTTCGCTTAGCGAAAAAAGAAAAATATGAAAAATGAATTATTGGCAATGATTGAGTTGTTGGAAAAAGACAGAAGCCTTGATAAAGGTACTGTTGCTTCAGTAGTTGAACAGGCAATTGAAACGGCTGCACGCAGGATTGACAGTATTCCTCCCGGAGTAAGAGTGCATTTGGATGTTGAAACGGGAACGATAAGGGCTTACAGTGATGTATTAGTAATTGCTGATGATGAAGAAATACCTGAGGAAGATATTTCTGAAGAAACTGAAAATGAAAATGAAAATGAATTTGAAGCTGAGCTTACAGTTCCATCATGGCATTTATCTAAAGTATTAAAATATGTTCCAACGGCAGAACCGGGACAGACGTTACGCATCCCATTAGATATAGATACATTTGGCAGAATTTCTGCTCAAACCGCAAAACAGGTTATACTTCAACGGTTACGCGACGCCGAACGCGAGAAAATTTTAAATGAATATTCGAATAAAATTGGAGATTTAATAAACGGGATGGTGTCACGTCACGAGCGCGGCAATTTAGTTATTGACATTGAACGAACTGAGGCATTACTTCCCAGGTCCGAGCAATCGCCTTCCGAAAGGTATAAACCCGGTGAAAGACTTCGTGCGGTAGTAATAGATGTACGCGACACCGAAGAAGATCATGTTCCGCGAGTAATTTTATCTCGTTCGACAT
>JAOZNZ010000997.1 GCA_029933535.1 bacterium
ACAAACCTTTTGTTACAGGCGGAGATCCAAGTAAAACACCGTTTGAAGTTGAAGGAATTATCGCTAAAGGAATTTCCGATGAGCGGCAATTAAATCGCCGTGAATTACTTCATAATCTTGACACATTGGGAGCGAAAATTCCTGGAAATTCTCAATTCAAAAAAATGGAGGATTGTGAGAAAGAAGCTTACGATTTAATGTTCGGTGACGCAAGAAAAACATTTGATCTGTCAACTGAAGATCCATCCGTGAGAGATCGCTACGGCAGAAATAAATTCGGGCAGTCGTGCCTTACTGCAAGACGTTTGGTAGAAGCAGGAGTTCCTTATGTTACTATAAATTATAATGGCTGGGATACACATAAACAGCATTTTCAAATAATGAAACAAAAACTTCCCGAACTTGATCAGGGATTATCAATGCTGCTGCAGGATCTGTCAGATAAAAATCTGCTTGACTCTACTATAGTCTTGTGTGGCGGTGAATTCGGTCGTACGCCAAAAGTAATGTGGGATCCGCCGTGGAATGGAGGCCGATCGCATTTTGGAAATTGTTTTTCTGTTTTGCTTGCGGGAGGTGGTTTTAAAGGCGGCCATGTGGTTGGCAAATCAGATGCAACCGGTTCCGAGGTTGTTGAACGGCCTGTACATCCTGCTGATTTAATTGGTTCGATTTATGAAATGCTTGGAATTGATCCTGATGGAAAGCTTCCAAATCCCAGGGGACTTGATGTTAAATTGCTGCCCGGCAATGGCAAAGGCCGTTTGACGGAAATTATGTGATCCCACAGATATTTTTATTGCCCACGGAAGACACGGAAAAACACGGAAAATATTGAAAAAGGAGAAGTTTGGCAAGCCATTGATTCCCACCGGTCTTGTGCCGGTGGAAATCCAAATTTTTATCTCAACCGGAACAAGCCCGGTTGGAGATTCATTATAATCTCACATCGTCAGCACCACCTGGGCCGAAACTCGCATAGCGATGTAGATATAATTAAAACGGATTAAATTTAAGGAATAAAATAATGCTGAAAAAATTTATATATTTTTTAACCGTAATGTCGGTAACTGTTATTCTCGCGGACAACACTGCGAAAGTAGGCTACATTTATCCCTCAGGCGGGCAGCGGGGAACAACTTTCCGTGTTATTT
>JAOZNZ010000998.1 GCA_029933535.1 bacterium
AGCGCGCCACTGTTTATAGCTATGCTGTTGGCAGTCATGTCAACGTTAGCTCCTATTTCCAAGATTCCCCCTGCAACAACTACATCTGCGTTTTTTAGTGCATTGGCATTGTAAGCACCCAATGTTCCCGCAGAAGCAGTAACTGTTCCGGAAATTTCGTTATCACCATAGAATCTGAGAAGGTCAGCACCTGTTTTGTTAAAACCATTAACTCCGGCAATAGAATCGATCATTGCTCCCCAAATACCGGCGACATTAACGATAGGTGTACTGCCGCCGTTGTCGAGTGTAATAGTTCCGGCATTTAAAGCCCAGTAAGTAGAATAACCGCTTGAGCTTCCGAAATTAATTGTACCAATAGTGCGTGGCGAATCAACAAGGACATATTTCGCGTCCCAAGCGTCATTCATCTGATTGGCAAAAGTGGCTGTATTACCTGCGCCGTCTGCTATAACATCGCCAACCCAGTTTGTAGCTACTGACCATGTATTATCATCTGCGTTCCAAGAACCATCTAACGCGAAAACTGTTGTACTTGCGCACAAACAAATTGTTGTTAATAAAATTGTAAATTTTTTCATTTTTTCTCCATTTTTTGTTATTAAATTTAAGTGAATTAAGTAGGATCCATTAGTCCTATTTGTCCTATTCGTCCTATTCGACCTATACGACTTATACGACTTATATTCTTATAAAGAATGTTCTTTTATAAAATTAATCAGTTCATTTATATTCGCGTCTGCAATAGAAACACATGTATCCGCGCAACCATAATATATTCTTACAGTGTCATCAAGAATAACAGCGTTAGCAGTAACTATAGGGTTATGTTTATATCTTTTAAAAACAGTTTCGTTGGCCATGGTGTAAATAGTTATTAGTTATCAGCCTGTCTACCGCTGAATTAGCGCGGGCGTGTATTAGTTAATGCCTGTCGGCAAACGTTTGCCGAATAATATATCATATTTATTTTAAAAAGTCAAGCGGGTGAGACATAATCCGTTGTGGCCAACGTTAGAAAAACACAAAATACATTTTGACAAAAAATCCCGTTTTATGTAAAATTAATAGAAATGCTAAATTATAAAATTGAAAAGATGTAAAATCATAAAATGATAAAATCTTTAAATCGTAAAATAATATATGGCAGTAAC
>JAOZNZ010000999.1 GCA_029933535.1 bacterium
AAAACTATTTAATGAAAAATATTCGCTTGACACGATTAATATTGGCTTTTCTTTGCCTTGCGCTTGCAACTCAAACTTTTTGTGGAGAAATTATGGAACTGATGAATCAATCTAATAAACTTCCGGTACTGGTAATATCAGCAACAGCTCCCAAATGTCTGCAAATTGCAGCAAAAGATTTCCAGGAAGATTTCTACGAAGCTACAGGTCAAAAACTTGAAATCGCGAACAAAATCCCAAAAGGTGAAACTGTTATAATCGCCGGAGTAGCCGGTCAGTGTTCCTTATTAAAATCTATTGATGCAAAACACAAAATTGATCTTGGAAAACTTCATGACAAATGGGAAACTTTTCTCATCCAGCCAATTAATAATAAAAATATCCTAATCGTTGCAGGCAGCGACCAGCGTGGCGCAATGTATGGAATTTATGAACTGAGCGAACGATTGCTTGGAACTGATCCACTCAAATTCTGGACAGGTCATATTCCTGATCGGAAGGATAAACTGGTTTGGCGGGATGGCATTATTAAAGAAGGCCCACCTACATTTCAATATCGCGGACTTTTCATCAATGATGAAGATTCTCTTCTTTGCTGGAAAAACGTTGATAGAAATGTTGAACCGGAGGTAGCTGAAGAAATTCTCGAGACTATCTGCAGACTGAAAGGCAATATGATCGCGCCGGCAATGTACGCTAATTATATGACAAAAGAAACCCGGCAGCTTGTTCATGACCGCGGACTTTTTTATACCGCTTCACATCTTGAAATTCTTCTGACAAATCCATCGGTTGGCTATTGGGACAGATTTACTAAGGCTAAATACGGAAAAGCTTTACCTTATTCTTTTGTTCGGCATCCTAAAGAAATGGAAGCATTTTGGCGCGATTCGGTTAAACGCCATGGTAAATATTTGAATGTCTGGCCTATAGGGCTGAGAGGTTTTGATGACAGAGATTTTTCTGAAACAGATGATTCCGCACCTAAAACAGTTGAAGAACGTGCCTCTCTTACAGGTAAAGCGATAACTGTTCAACGCGACGTTTTGAAAGAAGAGCTTCCAAAAAATGCAAAACCTATTACTTCGCTGACTATGCGCGGCGAAGTTTATGAACAGTACAAAACCGGTAATATGAACTTGCCGGAAG
>JAOZNZ010000336.1 GCA_029933535.1 bacterium
GTTGCACGTGATTTATATGCCTCCACCAATACATATAATGTTGAACCGCCAAATGTTGATTATGCTTTCTTCAATGACAACGGCTGCACAAATGTTACTATTGTGATGCGAAATGAAATTGACAGCCTCGTTTGGGAACCAGGAGCGGAAAACTTTTTAAGTCTTGAAAATTCACTGGTAAATATTACCGGCGGAGAAGTTGTAAGCAATACTGTTATACTTCATCTTGACGGCAATGGTTCCGTAAATATCGGCTTAACATATTCCGGTCACTCAGGTTCAGGGCCATGGGTACTGAACGGCAAAGGTGTCGGCTTATTAACCTTTTACCGCGAAGTGGTTTATTTGGGTTCGGGACCGGTTGATCCGCCGGAAAATTTAATCGCTGTCCCTCTTTCCTACTCCTCGATATATCTCAGATGGTCGCCTGTTCCTAATGTTGTAACTTATCTTATTAAACGTGACAACGAAATTATAGCCTCTGCTCTCTCACCAAACTTTATTGATATTGATCTATCGAAAGCAACCGAATACTGCTATCAGGTGGCTTCGGCTAATCCTAATTATACTTCTGCCTGGTCAGACGTGGAATGCGCGACTACACACGCGAATCCTCCTGATTCTCTATTGTTTGAAGATACATTCAATGTAACCGGTGGCGGGAATATTAACTATAATTATAATGAAGCCGGAAGACAATCAGGTTCTCTTGCTCCTTTAACTTATACTACATTTAACGCTTTATGTGTCTGCATTACTAACGAAGGACCATCAGCCGGAAAAGCAAAGTCTTCAATATTACTTTCTAACGCTGCACCGCCATTAATGAGTTGTGGTTTTTCACCTGATCAAAACTTTACTAATTCCGGTGATTTTAGTATTGAATATGATCTTACAAGATTCCCCGATGGCTATTGGGCAAGTGTGGAATTCGGTCATAATTCTCAAAACGTTGGTCCATGGAATCCGGACGGAGGAATGTCTGTCAGATTTGAAAATAATGGATTTTACGTTGTTCAGGATGGAGCCGCGAATGCAACAGGAGTTTTCATATACAGTGCGAAACTCCCTGTATATCGGTTGTTAAAAACTTAAATTAAAGTCTGTGGGATGGTAGTGTATCAAAATTAAAAAAATGAAAAATTTATCTCTTTATTCTTTTCTTGCTTTGTTTGCGATTCTTTCCGCAAAAGCAGATGTCGTTGATTCATCCTCTCTTAATAATAAAATAATGTGCGGTTACCAAGGTTGGTTTACCGCTGCAGGTGACGATAATCCTTTTGACCGTTGGATTCATTGGACAAAAGATAACAACATGCCGGACGGTAATAACACACATGTTGAAATGTATCCCGACATGACCGAATTTGATGCGGATGAATTATTTGCAACGGCGATGACTATGGACGGAACAAGCGCAAAATTGTATTCCGGCAGAACGTATAAAACAGTTAATCGTCATGTCAAATGGATGAGAGAATATGAAATAGATGGAGTTTTTGCTCAACTATTTATACAATCTTTTAATGATCCGGCTTATCTTAATCACATGAAAGCTGTCAGACAAAATCTTCTTACAAGTTGCGAAGAACATGGACGCGTTATGGCTACAATGTATGATATTTCCGGTTCGGCAGAAGCTATTTTCTGGGAGAGAATGTCTAACGATTGGGTAAGTTTAGTTGATAGTGGATTTACTGCTGACTCAAGATATATTAAGCATAACGGAAAACCGGTTGTCGGTATTTGGGGCTTCGGTTTTAAAGACGGTGTTCATCCGCCAACTGACCCGGCGGTTGCATTGAGCATTATAAACTGGTTCAAAACAGATGCTCCCGCAAAATACAGAGCTGCTGTTTTCGGAGGTGTGCCGGGTTATTGGAGATCATTGAGTAATGACTCCCGAACCGATTCAGGTTGGACAGCTGTTTATCATGCTTTTGATATTATCAGTCCCTGGACTGTCGGGCGTTATTCAAGTAACAGCGGTGCTGACAGTTGGAAAACTTCGAGAATTGCTCCCGATCTAACCGAAGTTAATCCGCTTGGTATTGGATATTCTCCTGTAATCTGGCCGGGTTATTCTTTTTACAATGAAAGCGGCAACCCTAAAAACCAAATCCCGCGAAATGGAGGCAATTTTTTATGGAGGCAAGCTTATAACGCGGTTGACGCAGGCGCAAATATGATCTATGTTGCTATGTTTGATGAAGCGGATGAAGCAACTGCAATTTACAAAGTAGCGCCAACTTCCGCCGAAACTCCTAATCAGGGTTACTGGCTAACTCTTGATGCCGATGGTTATTCTCTTCCGAGCGATTGGTATCTTCGTCTTGTTTATGACATAGAAAAAATGTTGCGATATAATACTCCTTCACCAACTATTCCTCCTGAACCCGGGCCGCATGACGATATCACTACTCCAATGAACAACGTAACCGGAACTTCAACAAATTATCCTCCTGCTGAAAACCCGCGAAATATTGTTGATAATAATATTTACACTAAATACCTCAATTATGATAAAGAAAATTCCGGGTTCACAGTTACACCATCAATTATGCCTTCCATTATTACCGGAATAGTTTTAACTACCGCTAATGATTTTCCGGAGCGAGACCCTGCAAGTATAACTATTCGCGGTTCGAACGATGGTATTACTTTTTCTGATATTGTAACTGATATGGTTACTGCTTTGCCTTCCGAAAGGTTTAAAAGAAACTTTTTTGTGATTAACAATACTGAAGTTTATAATACATATCAGATTATTTTCCCAACTTTAAAAGATTCCGGCAGCGCAAACAGTATGCAAATTGCTGAAATTCAGCTGCTCGGTAAGAATACCGAATCTACAACAATCACTAATGAATATTATTGGAGTTCGATTTCCGATCTTTCCGGTCTTCCTGTTCAACCAACGCCTTATGATTTAACTCAACAAACCGGTTCTGAAAATTATATTGTAAGAGGTGCCGTAAAAAATGGTTTTAATTTTTCCGCTTTATTTGATTCTGATGTATATGGCAGTTATGGTCCCAGCAGCGATACAGCTATTTTTATTGATGAAATAAGTCCTGAAAATGACACGGTTATCCATTGCGATTTTGATACTCCGGAAACTATTACGGAAGTTCATGTTTTTTCGCAATGGGGCGACCGGCGCTTATTTTCCTGGTTTGAAGTCTGGACTTCTACTACCGGAACAAATTCCGGCGATTATTCTTATTTAGGAACAGCTACTTTTGGCGACATCGATGATGAGTGGGCACAGTTCGCAAACTCTAACTGTGTTGCAAGATTATATGATTTTGATGACGGTGTTCTCGCGACGGGCGTAACATCTGTAATGTTAGTTCAGAAAAATTGTGGTTATGATACGACTAAACAAATTCCAGGTACCAGCACAAACGGTATAGCACCTGTAGATTCATGCGCATGCAAGGAATTAGATATTATCGGAATTCCTGAACCGGGAATATTATGGATTGTTGGATTATTAGTCCCCCTTATTAAAGGGGGTGCCCGCAAGGGCGGGGGATTTTAATTTGGATTATTGTCAAACGCGTGCCCGGTATATGCCTGGATTAAACACATTAATTTATTCCCGACGCCCTTTGGGGCCGGGCGCTTCACGAACCCTAAACCTTTATGATTAAATATATCCTCTTCGATATCGGTAATGTCTTTATTACGGTTCAACCGGAAAGAGCTATAACAAAACTCTCTAAATTTATGGACCCGCATACTGCTGCGCTTATCCGCGAGAAAGAAGATGAGTTTATGAAAAAAATTCAGCATGATCAGGAGTTGCTTGAAACAGGCATGATGACTATGGAGGAATTCTTTTCAAAACTAAAGAATGAGATCGGTTTAAAGATGGAGCTCGAACAGTTTGAAGATGTTTGGTGTTCAATGTTCTCGCGAAAAAAAGATGTGATACAATTCGCAGAAGAATTGTCAAAAAAATATAAAATCTTTCTTCTGTCAAATACAAATGAAACTCATATAAATCATCTCTATGAAGCGCTGACTATCTTTGATTTCATTAGCGGCACCGCCCTGTCACACGAGATAGGTTATCTAAAACCTCAACCTGATTTTTATTATAAAGCTCTGGAAAAATTAAACATTAAAGCTGAAGAATCTATCTTTATCGATGATTTGGAACTTAATGTAAATGCCGCCGCCGAAGCAGGCATTACTTCCTTTAAATTTGAAAATTTAGAAAAATTGAAAAATGATTTGACTACCGTTATATAAACACCACTCGAAAAAGTATTTCGATATTGGTGAAGCTTTACCTTACAAAAGTATTTTCTAACTCAACGAATTTCAAATGACCATCATCTTTTTTTATATTGTTAATTATAAACCGTTTTGTTCGCGATGCTAATATAGCGGCAGGCGGTATTTTTCGCTGGTAATATTCGCGTTCGGACAGTTGTCTCTTGTTTTCAGACTTTTCCATTAACCGCGGACGGTCTTTAAGTAATTG
>JAOZNZ010000337.1 GCA_029933535.1 bacterium
TGGATATTCTGTAATCAAATCCCCCATGCCCGCTTTTCCGTCAGAGCCGGATAAAATTCAAGGGGGAATAAGAAAAGAATTTATCTCGCTAAGGCGCTAAGCTCGCAAAGAAAAAAATACGAATTGTATGAATTTAAAATCTATGGGATGATAGTGATTTCATTTTACTTTTTCCGTGTAGAAGTTTATCCGGCGCTTGACGGATGTATTCCGTGGTGAAAGAAATTGTATTTGTTATTTTTTTTGCACACCGGGACTTGGTTTCGGTGCCTGCTGTTCATCCTTCCAAATTAACGGAGCAAGGTAAACACCACCGCGACCCCAGCCGCAACGGCTGATATACCATTTGCCATCGCTGTCCTGTATAACTTCCGCAGCATGTGCCGGGAATTTTCCGACTTTATTTTTGATATCCCAATGAAAAGGGTTATCGCTGACATAAGCAGCTGAATCGTCATAAGGCATATTGGTACAAATAAACAAATAATATTTTCCTTTGCGTGCAACAACAAACGGAGATTCTGTTGGACCGCCATAAGTTCCTATTGCCGGATGTGTGAAAACGACTTTCGGATTTTTCCAGTTAATCAGATCATCGCTTGTAACTGCTACAACAACGTGGTTACCTTTATTAGCAGGGCGATTAGCTGTGTAATACATTACCCATTTGTTTTTCAACCGTAAAACGCAAGGGTCACGTCCATCAAAACCATCTACAACCATTGGATTTTTTGGATGGCGTGTCCAGGTTTTTAAATCAGGTGAAGTAGCTAAATGAATTTTGTATTTTGTGTGATCTTTGTCGCCTGCGCAATAAAACATATAATAAATGCAGTTGTGTAGAATTACATGTGGAGCCCAAAGATGTTCCTCATTCCAAGGTGGTTTTGGAGCAACAGTAAGAGCAAACGGCTGTTTGTCCCATTGCTTCTGCATAAGTTTTTTTGCTGTAGCATGAGCAAAATTATCTTCATCACCTGGATTAGCAGGTTCTTGATGAGTAATACCAAAAAGATTCCACGTTTTATCCGGACCATAAATAAAGCAATGATCATTTATGTACCATTTTTCTTTCTCGCCAACACTTGGGTCATAGATCTTCACAAACTCGCCGCATTCGACCAGTATTTCATTAGTTTCCATCGCAAAGCTCCAGGTTGGTCCTATTAAAAAAAGCACAATTCCTAAAAATAACATCTTCATAATTTTCTCCTTACAGTTAAATTTTTTTAAATTCTAACAAAGTAACGTCGTACTCATGTCCATGATTAATTTAATTAGTCGTCCCTTAAAAAGTGTTTTCAGACTCCCCAAAGGGGAGTTTCATCGTAGCATAGGGTTAAACTCGCGAGAGCGAGAGCAACCCTATGTTATTAATAAAATAATAATTGCACTCTGTAGGAGTGCTTCAATTCTTTCTTTGCTATACTTTGAAATACTCCTACAGAGTATATTTTTTTGTTTTTTCATACCTACGGCGTTGCTGAGTCTCCCTTCATAAAGGGAGTACCCGCGATAGCGGGGGAGAGATTTAAATCCCCCTAACCCCCTTTAGGAAAGGGGGAATCGATGAATTTGCCTTTCAGGCAACCGGAACATCCGGATCGAAATAAACATCTTTTGCAAGCTTTTCGCTGTTTATAAAGAAATTTATTTATCCAGAATTTTATCATTCTGAATTAAAATCTGTTTGTCTTTATCCCAGCGCCATTGAGCATCTTTACCTGACAACTGAACTCCTCCAAACCAGCAGTCAATGCCATTCAAAAGAATATAATCTTCTTCATTTTTTAATACTTTTTTGCCGGTATTGGTTAAAGAAACATTCCATTTTCGAAGTTCTTTTTTTGTTAGTCTTTCACTGTCAACTTTATTTATTTTATCTAAATTCTCGGGACCTTCAATAACTAATAGTGGAATTTTGGCATTTGCAAGATCATAAAGAACCTGCCAAAAACTTGTATCGCCCATGAAACGAGGTTTTTCAAAACTTGATACCTCTTCGAAAATTGAACTGAGTTTATCTGTTCCGGAAAATACCGATTTAAGAATACCGTTTTGAGTACGATTTAATCCATTGGCTGTGGAAGGATACTTTTGAAGAAACCTTTTTAGTGCTTTTCCTAAATACGGAAGAGCAGAAGTGTCTCCGGAAATTACCTTTTCTATTTCTTCAGGATTGTTTGAAGTAAATGCTTTCCAGGCAAGAGAAGCAAGTTTTATTTCTTCTTTAGTTATTTCGTGTCTGGTATCAAAAAGAGAAGCCGTTTGTTCAGGTGATAGTTCGCCTAAACCGTTAAAAGAATCAAATCCCGGAAATTCTCCAACACAAATCAAACTTAATTTTGTGTTAGTTAAATCTATTTTTGAAAGTCTGTCAATCAAATGGATCATAATTGTTTGATCAAACATACAGGCATCAAACCACAAGATAACTTCTTTATAATTTTTTGCGTCTTCAAGTTTTTGATATCGATTATCTGCTCCTTGCAATGCTGCTTCCATTGATAAGTCAAGAAAATATTGTGAGCTAATAAATCTAGAACGAACTATTCGCCATTCCACTTCAGAAATGTTTCCCGGGGCAGGTCCTTCAATAAAAATTTCCATCCAGACCTGAACATCACCTGGAATAGAACTATCTCTCAGTATTTGTCCTGATATATCTCCGCAATTAAGATGCAGAAAATTTGAATCATTTTTTCGAGCTTGATGAATAGCAGTAGCACCTAGCATTAATCGCTGGAATGTAACCTCATCGAATCCTGCCTGCAGCATTATAGCAGCCAATTTCTCCGCGGAATAAAACAGTGGAATAGACTTTGCGAGATATCCATACCCCGTTTTGGAACGTGAAATCAATCCTCCGATTTGTGCTACAAAAAAGTTCATGTACAAGTGAAAGCAAATTCTTATAACTCGAAAAGGGGGCTGACTGGTTTCAAGATTCACAAAAAGTCCGCCGGGTTTCAATACTCTATTCAGTTCAGAAAAACTTTTTATCAAAGCTTCTTTGTTCAAATTTATATTGCGTGTTGCGAACGACATAGTAATTAGATCAAAACTATTATCAGGAAAAGGTAATGCTTTGATGTCTGCGGATACAAAATTTATATTTTTGGCGTCAGTTTTTTTTCGGGCTTCAGCAATCATGGCCGGAGAAAAGTCTGCGGCATGAATTTTGGTTCCTTCCGGAGCGTTTTTATTGAGATAAATTGCTGTTTCACCTGTTCCGGTACACATATCAAGCCAATCACCTGAATTTGCATTTGTAGCTATTTTCACAGCTTTCCTGCGCCACAAAATATCCATTCCAAACGTTAAAATATGATTAATCAATTCATATCTTTTAGGAACTTCGGAGAATATCTCTTTAATATTATTTGCCATTTCCGGTTTTGAGTTCATAGTTTTAATGCGAATATAAAAAATTATCAGACAGGAAAATGGATGTCTTTTCAGTTTTTTTCGTGTTTTAGAGTCTTAGTGACTATTATCAATTAGTTTTTTACCGGACACTGGCTTTGAGACTAAAAGTACATGGGAATAATTTTATTTTATCATTTTCAACGTCATAAGGTGTGTAACCACTATAAGAATAGTTCGGGAATTCATGCAGGAACTCTATCCTCATATCGGCTTCGCAAAACGCGGTAATAATTTCTCCCATTGTCCAGTTCCATTCGTATGAATTGCCGGGGATTTTTAGGTCGGGATCCGTATAATCCCCCATATTATCAAATTGCCAAGCTTCTTTGCGAAAATAGTTTCCGTGAATGTTGTCACTATATTCTCCCGCGTCATCAATCATTACATTTCTAAAAGGGTGACCATCATAAAGATACAAAAAACCGTTGTCATTTAATAATTTCCGAGCGGTTTGCGCGTAAACTTTAATATCCGGCAACCAGCAAAGCACTCCGGTAGACGAAAACACAATATCAAATTTTTTATTAATTTTATTTTGTGCTTCTATAATATCCGTTTCGATAAAATCTGCTTCGATACTCATTTGTTTTGCCAATTTACGTGCATATTTCAATGATTCGGACAATTTTGTATTACTTTCTATAGATTTCTTCTTTAATTATAATTTTTTTTAATATTGGATCTATTTCAACATCAATTCCTAATGGTAAAATTAAATTAGGGTCAGTATGGCCAAAATCCATATTCCCAATTATCAATAATTCAGGATTATTAAATTCTTCTGTCGCTATTGTTTTTATAATATTAAATAAATCTTCTTTCTCTTTGTCTGAATATCCTTTCGGACGGCCAATCAAAATACCTGATATTTTATTTAGTATTCCCTGTATTCCAAAATTTCGTATTATATATCCTACTTGCGCCGGCGATGGTTTTTCTTCAGATGTTTCAATCAATAGTATTTTGTTGTTCCAAAACTCTTTGTCCGGCCAGAAATCCGTTCCGTTAAGAAAGTTTAACACTTCTACGCATCCGCCCCACAATTTCCCAACGATTTTTTTATTT
>JAOZNZ010001000.1 GCA_029933535.1 bacterium
ACCCGTTTTCTCGAAACATTTTATAAATCAATAAAATTAAACCTGTTTTCTTTGACTTACGAGAATATGCTCTATGTTAGACGCACGTCCGTGCGTCTCTACGTTGGAAATCGCTTCAAAAATATCTTTTCGAGCAACCCCTAGAGGTCGCGGAAAAACAGGTGAATATCCCGCCAACCTTGTTGAGGTGGAATTGAGTTTAATGTCAAGCTGGAACCAGGCATACGCCGGTCAAGAGCTTGACTTACTTTCCAATAATTAATCCAATCTTTTCATTACAGATTCTATTATCCAATCAGGTGTTGATGCACCTGCGGTTACACCAATAGTTTCTATTTTTTCGAAATCAATATTTGTCAGTTCATCAGAGTTTTCTATATGGAAAGCAGGAACACCTTCGTTACAGCATATTTGAGCAAGCCTGTTTGTGTTTGCACTGTTTTTTCCTCCGATAATTATCATCGCATCTACTTTACCACATAATTCTATCGCTTCATCCTGCCGACGTGTTGTCGCATCACAACGTGTATCAATAATTTGATTATCAACCCATTTTTTCTTAATAATATCTGTCAGTTTATTAAATGTCTTTTTATCAAGCGTTGATTGCGCAACAACCGTTACCGGTTTTTTTTCAGGAAGATTTTTTATGTCTTTTTCACTGCTGATAACATAACCTTTGCCGGGACAATATCCAAGCAATCCTACAACTTCCGCATGACCTTTATCGCCAAGAATAAAAACTATTCGTCCCTGCAAAAAAGCATTTTTTACCTTTTCCTGAATTTTCACTACATGAGGACATGTTCCGTCAATAATTTCCAGTCCGGCAGATATTAGCTTTTCGTGTTCCTCAGGCGGAACGCCATGTGCTCTGATTATTATTGACGAATCTTCAGGCAATTGGGTCAATCGGTCATCCGAAACATCAGCCGGAAGAGTACAAATGCCTTTTTCTTCAAGTTTGCGAATTACTTCCTGATTATGAATGAGTGGTCCGTGAGTAAAAATATTTGAATTTGATTTCGCAATTTTTTCTTTGGTTAGTTTTACAACTCGTTTGACCCCCCAACAAAACCCGGCGTTTTTTGCTAAAATTATTTTCATATTAAATAGTTGGTAGTTATTAGTTCGTTGTTCGGTGAA
>JAOZNZ010001001.1 GCA_029933535.1 bacterium
GATCAATGCCAATCGGATGATAATTTTTATCTGCAAAAGGAAAAAATGAATAATCAGAATCAGTATCGTATCTCCAATTACGAGGTCGTTTAAACCAATTTTCACTGCCGACCCAGGTTGGATTAACGTTAAAATCGTCAATCAAGAAGTTATTGGTAGCGCCGGAACCGGTAGCATATAATTTGTCAATGAAAAATGTAGTGGTTTTACCGGCAGGCAAATTAGGGTCACCGGGGAATCCGCCGATAGCGAGCCAATAGAGAGAAATATAAGAGAAAGAATCACCAATCGGCGCAGTAATTGTTACCCATCCCTCGGCGTTCACAATAACATTTGTGTTTGCAACTTCTAAGTCCGAATCAGACTTGATTATCAAGCGAATGGAATATGGTTGTCCTAAATCCGGTGTCCATATATCCATAACAATCACTGGCGTAACTAACATGTCCCAATCATTCGGATATATTCCGAACTCCGTATGGAGTTGAGCATTGCTGCCACAGTTGATAAGATGATAAGCGAGACAAGTCCGGCCATCGAAATTAGTATAGGATAATTGTTTGTTGTCGGAATCCGGTCCTTGGCCGTACCAAGTATTGTCCGCCCACTGTGGAGAGTCGAAAGTTTCCCAGACATTACTGTTTGGAACCGGAATACTTGTTGGCACAAATTGTGCCTGAACATAACGAGGAACACTCATTGTCAGAACTACCGGATTTACTGATCCGAAAGCGTCTCCGCTCCAACTTTCAAAGACATATCCGGGGTTATTAGAAGCGGTAATTGTTACAACTTCATTCGTGAGAAACCATTCCTGGTCAGGAACAGCTTGTACAGTACCTCCAAACCATGGAGAAGCAGATAGCGTAAGTTTGTTGGTCGATGAAGCTTCGGTGGAGACTGTGACTTCCACATCATCAAAATAAACTATCCCGCCTGTCATAACTCCAAGACATACAGCCTTGAAATCGCTCATACCGGCAGGAAAGAAATCATTAGTAATAGCAAAGTAAACCCAGGTGTCATAAGGACCGGTACTCTCATTTATAAGAGTTTTTTCTTCGCCTATAAAAGCAGTAGAAGGATCGGGCTGCTCTAATTTAACAACCACGCTATTGCCGGCAAACCAGTCCCCATGCCACGGAA
>JAOZNZ010000338.1 GCA_029933535.1 bacterium
GAAAAGGGGTGGAACAACTTTGATGCCTGAAAATAAGCTGAAACAATTCCCCCTTTTCTAGTAACCCATAATCCGTGGATTCCATCAATCCAAAGTATTTCGGTCGCTTTGCGCCCGCGCAGTAAATGCCGCTATCGCGGCTTTATTCCTGCACTCCATATCCATCAATCCCTCCCCCCCCTTTATTTTATTTTCTCTTTTTTGTATAATACTAAGGCTATTTAAATAGATAGAATACGAAACAATTAAAAAAACAAAAAATGAATAATGAGAAATACTAATTGGACAGCTGATAAAGCAAATGAATGGTACAAAAATATGCCGTGGATCGTTGGATGTAACTTCTCGCCAAGTACGGCTATTAATCAATTCGAAATGTGGCAGAAAGATACTTTCGATCCCGAAACTATTAAACGCGAACTCGGCTGGGCAGCAGAACTGGGCTTCAACGCAATGCGCGTTTATTTGCACGACCTTCTTTGGGAAAATGACGCTGACGGTTTTGCTGAAAGAATTGATGAATATCTTGAAATATCTTCAGGATTGGGAATTAAAACAATGCTTGTTCTTTTTGATGACTGCTGGAACAAAGAATTTGAACTTGGTAAACAACCTGAACCGAAACCGGGAGTTCATAATTCCGGCTGGTTGCAGAGCCCGGGAGAAAAAGTTGTTTTAGATCCAACTCAATGGGGCAGGCTTGAAAAATATGTAAAAGAAGTTATCGCTAAATTCGGTAATGATGACAGAGTGATTGTTTGGGACCTTTATAATGAACCAGGCAATACTGAGATGGGAAAAAAATCTCTTCCGTTGTTGAAAAAAACTTTTGAATGGGCACGTGAAATTGACCCTATTCAACCACTAACTGCCGGAATTTGGATTGATAAAACGCCGGAACTAAATGAGTATCAGCTTAACGAATCTGACATTATAACTTTTCACAATTACCTTGACGTCGATAAACTTCGCGCGGAAATACAAAAACTGAATGAATACAACAGGCCAATTCTTTGTACTGAATATATGGCACGTGTTAATGACAGTTTTTTTCAAACACAGATGCCTGTTTTTAAAGAGGCAAATGTCGGTTGTTTTAACTGGGGATTCGTTAGCGGAAAAACCCAGACCGTTTTGCCCTGGAAAGAATTAGTTGAAAAATCTCCTCCCGGACTTTGGTTTCATGATATCTTACATAAGGACGGAACACCTTATGATCAAAAAGAAGTTGATTTTATAAAATCGATATGCCGATAATGATAATTCACAGGCATATCTGAGGAAATTGTCCCGATTTGTCGTGACAATTTATTTTCCGGGTTCTTGCTTTTATAGTAATCAAAGCATCTTGCTTTGATCCTACACCTTATTAAATTTCAACAAAGAGTTCTTTTGTAAGCTGGAAGCTTACATTACTTTATATTTGCAATAATTTGCAATAATTTGCAGGGACTTGACTTTTGTTGCAAAATCTGGCATAATATACCCAAATTCGGCGACTGTCTGCAGTACGCCGGTTTCAAGGCTTAACGACATGATTGCTATTCAACGACAACAACTTATTTTAGACGCTCTCGCGAAAAAAAACTTTCTCGCTATAAACGAGACTGCTATAAAAATTCGCGTGAGCGAAGCAACCGTCCGACGCGATTTCGAAATGATCGCGAAACTCGGCTTGGCGAAGCGTGTTCGCGGCGGTATAGGTAAAGTTATCGCTCGCCGCTCAAAAAATTCTTTTAATGAAAGACAAAGTATTCTCGCGGAAGAAAAGGAACGTATTGCCAGAGCGGCTGCGGCACTTGTTAATGATGGTGATACAATTATTATGGATGGTGGAACAACAACAAACAGTATGTCGAAATTCATTGCCCATAAAAACATTCAGGTGATTACAAATTCTATTACTGTTGCTGATTATCTTTCTGACTTTTCCAATATTGATGTGATCGTTACAGGCGGATATCTTTATCGCGCGTCAAAAGTTTTGCTCGGACAACCGGCTATTGAAACTTTAAAAAACTACAATGCTACTAAAACTTTTGTTAGCGCCGGGGGATTGACGCTAGAAGGTATTGGTCATTCTAACAGTCTGGTTGTTGAGACAGAGAAAATGATGATTTCACGTGGTAAGGAAGTTATATTACTGATCGACCATACGAAATTTGGTGCTACGGCGGCTGTTAATGTATGTCCGTGGACAAAATTCAAAACAGTTGTAAGTGATAAAAAGCCGCAACAACCGTTTAAAGATTTTTTTAAGAAGAAGAATATTAATTTTATAATTGCGAAATAAATAATTTAACAAAAGGGAAAACAAAAATGCAATACTTATCTGATTTACGTCCGGAATTTAAAAAAGGAGTTGTTGAAACACCTTCTATTCCAAAATTCACGTACACAAGTACACTCGCTAAAGATTTAAAAGCGAAAAAAATTACTAAAAAAGAAGCCGTAAACCTTCTCGAAACGATGATGACTATCCGCGCTTTCGAGGAAATGATTCTTGAGCTTCGTTCAGGAGTTTACTCTCCATTACCTGATTATAATTATCGTGGACCAACACATTTGTCAATCGGTATGGAAGCTACAGCTGCAGGCGCTTGTGCGTCGATCAATGTTGATGATTACATCACAAGCACGCATCGCGGGCATGGTGATGGGATTGCAAAAGGTTGTGTTGCTATTTTGGCAATGACTGAAGAGCAGTTAAGAAAACGTCTCCCAAGCGCTGTGTCGACAAAAATCGACGACCTGCGTGAAGAAGTTATGGAAGATCATGTGATGAGAACTATCGCTGAACTATTCGGTAAAGAAGAAGGATATTGCAAAGGCAGAGGCGGCGGAATGCATATCGCGGATTTCTCCGTTGGGCATCTCGGCGCTAACGCAATTGTAGGTGGTGGAATTCCTATCGCTACAGGTGCTGCTATCGCGTCGCGTTACAGAAAAGACGGTAAAATCGTCTGCGCATTTGCAGGGGACGGCGCATACGCTAACGGCGCTCCGCTCGAGTCTATGAATATTGCTGCCATGGAACAGTTTACAAATCCTGAGCTTACACGCACACCTTTCGGTATTCCGATTATTTTCTGTATTGTAAATAATCTTTATGGAATGACAGGAAGAATGAAAGGCGAAGTTATGGGTGTTGATTATCTCGCACAACGCGGCCTAGGATTTAAAAATGATGGTATGCAGGCGGAAATCGTTAACGGAATGGATGTTATGGCTGTTAGAGAATCTATGCAGCGTGCTGCTAAAATTTGTCGCAAAGGCAAAGGTCCTGTCGTTCGCGAACTTATTACTTATCGTTATTACGGACATTCTCTCAGTGATCCGAGAAATGAATACAGAACCCGTGATGAAGAAGCCGCATGGAAAAAAGTTGATCCGTTAACTACTTTCCCTGAAGAAATTATCAAAGCGAAAGTTCTTACTAAAAAACAGGTTGAAGCTCTCAGGGCAAAAGTTTGGGATAGAACAGGTAGAGCTGCAAATACTGCCGCAGCTTCAGCTGATCCTCTTGCTGAAGATGTAATTAAATATGTTTATGCCGGAACTATGGAAGAAGAAGTTCCAAAAGAAAATCAAAAAGTTGAACTCATAGCCCCAACGGAAGTTATTAAACGCGACAGCAATGGTAAAGTTTCTTATAAAGACGCTTTGAAAGAAGCTCTTATCGAAGAAATGACTCGCGATAATCGTGTGATCTTCTATGGAGAAGATGTTGCTGATTACGGCGGAGCATTCAAACTTTCTAAAGGATTGATCGATTCCTTTTCCCGTAACAGAGTTTTTAATACTTCTATTTCCGAAACCGCTATTTGCGGTACCGCTGTTGGAGCTGCAATGAGCGGGCTTCGTCCGATTGTTGAATTGATGTATATGGATTTCGCACTTATGGCATCCGACCAGATTTCCAATCAAGCGGCGAAATGGCATTATATGTCTGGAGCTCACACAACTGTTCCGTTAGTAATTCGTGCTTCAGTAGGCGGTGGAAAAGGATATGGAGGACAGCATTCACAGAGTATTGAAGCGATTTTCTGTCATACTCCGGGATTAGTAGTTGTTTATCCGTCAAATGCTTATGACGCGAAAGGGCTTTTGAAAACCGCAATTCGTTCTAACGATCCGGTTATGTTTATCGAATCACAATTACTTTATGGTATTAAAGAAGAAGTTCCTGAAGAAGAATATTTAATTCCTTTCGGACAGGCTTGTGTGAAACGTGAAGGCGCAGATGCTACTTTTGTTGGCTGGGGACCGGCGGTACTTGAAATGATGCAGGCAGCTGATAAAATGAGCGAAGAGCATGGCGTAGAAGTTGAAGTTATCGACTTAAGGTCACTCGTTCCAATCGATTATGATACAGTAATAGCTTCAGTTCAGAAAACCGGTAAATGTATCGTTTGTTCACAGGCTGTAAATATTGGAAGTTATACTGCGGATGTAGCACAGAACATTCAGGAAAAAGCATTT
>JAOZNZ010000013.1:0-13648 GCA_029933535.1 bacterium
ACGGATTACGGATCACGGATTACGGATCACGGATTACGGAACACGGACCTCGGATTACGGACTACAGGCTATTCTTCCCGGAACATCACGGGTGTCAGTTCACGCCATCCGTCTGTTTTTTCCGGGTTAGTTTCTATGAGTTCAATTGCAAGGAAATTTTCTCCTTTGGATATTGATTCAGAAAGTGTACTCGACACAAGTGCAGGGGGAAGCACATAAATAACTTTTGATTCCGGCATCTGACCCCATATTTTGTACGTCAGCGCGTCTTTCTTTGCTTTGTACTTGATAATGAGCTCTTTCTTCTTCTTAATAAACCAGAGCTTGTCTTTGTCCTTCTTATTTTCAAGAGAATGCGGACCATTGACACTGGTTAATGTGCCGTCGGGAGCTACAGACGCTAAACCTACCTGCCCGCCTGCTATTAGATTAGGTATCAGCGATGGCGCTAATTCTTTGCCTTTGAGAACATCAGTCTTCTTACCGTCTTTGTATTTCCAATCACCTGCCGGTTCAGCTGTAAGCATGGCAAATCCGGGGTCCTCTGCGCTGTAATCACTTGCATTATCACCGCTGCTGTTTACTGCCGCTTTTGCCCAATAATAATATATTTGCCCCGGTGTTACCGATGTATTATCAAATGTTGTTCCGGTTTGCCAACCACTGACAGGCGATTTGGTACCGCCTGACGATGTCGCGCGATAGACACAATAATGACTTGCATCAGTCACACTATTCCATGACACTTTTACTTTATTCGCGTATGCTCCATCAGTTGCCGCAAGGCCAGCAGGAGGATCCAAACCTTCCACTACAAGTTTGTATCCCGTTTGGTGTGCGACATTGTTGCCCTCATCGAATTCAGTAACAGCACTTCCGCTGTCAATTATCCAGCCTACCCAGTAGGCTCCCGGGGGAATCGAACCGGGGACTGTGCCGTTCCATGATGAATCGCGATAAGCAAAGGGAGAAACCGATAACACGCTGTCAGTTCCTATAAGATAGTCTGACTTAGTGATCGTAGTGTCCGCAGAGGCATAATATGAGACATTAAAACCGCCGGATGAAGCTGTTCCTACATTACGTACATCGCTCCAGAGATTGATCACGCTGGCGCCATGCGTGACTGTTTTCGGGCTGAATCCTGCCTTAGATTCACCATCGTCAATAAGATCAGCACGGTCGGTCGGTAGCGTATCGGCATCAGTCCATGCAATAATACGGTCATATTTATCCTGGTTCAGTCGTGTGCCGTGATTGCTGCCCGACCCGTCGTTACCATACGCGTGCACTGTGCAAACATGCCGTTTATCCGGCCCAATAAACCGCCATATGGGCATTCCGCTTTGCCCTTTTCCAGTATCCATGTAATACCAATGATTGTAGTCAGTAGCAACGCGGCCATTGTCACTGTCCCTGAACAGCTCTATGCCGCCACCCCGGTCTCCGGGATAACCCGCACTGTTCAGTATTCCTGTATATAAAGAATTACCCTTACTTGCCGTTATCCGACCCATCCAGCCTACATGATTGCCTATTCGCCGGTCGAGTGTCAGCACGGCCCAGTCATGCTCGCGCATTTTGGAAGTGGTCCAACCAGTGTAGCTGCGCATTTTAGTTGTATTGGCATAGTTATACGGCATATAGGATCTGTCCAATCCGGGAACAATTTTGATTGCAGATGCCCAGCCACCATGGTCATGCAGATATACGCAATGCCCGCAAGTTAAAACATGAAAGCCATTGCCATCCCCCCGGCCGATTATAGCCCCCGAGCCAGAAAAGCGTGCCCCGTCTTTAGCAGTAATATACAGCTTGACTATTGAGCGCCACGGAAAGGTTGTCGTAGGCGTGACGCGGACACGTCCATCAGTGCCAATTACACTTTCGGAGATCATACCGGGGTGCAGCAGACCATTATATGGAGCGGTGTTTTGCGCACTCCCGTCTGGCACAAATTCTTTACTTGGAATTTGTACCGTTTTACCACTCGTAACATCGTAAATTACCGTTGCCCGCTGGTCATCTACCTTTGGGCCATCATTCATAGTTGCGGGAGAAGTAATCGCCGGCCAGTTACGCATGTTGTCAGGAAGTTGCAGGGATGGACTGTCCGAAACGCGATGAATGGAGATGGCTCCATAAGCCGGATCAGTCTTTCCGTCTTCCGCGAGTGTATTCATCACGAAAATCAGTAAGGTGATTAGAAACGTGGTTTTGATAAGCTGATAAACAGACCAGCTACTGGTTGAAGCGTATAATTTTTTTAGAGTTTTCATTTTAAAACCTCCATTGTTTATTGTTACTTACGATTATTAACTTCATGAACAACTGTGCTGCTGCATGCAGGATTATCAGGGCTGATAGTTTTGTCTCCGTTCTTAGGGTCAGGTACTGGCACAGCAGGCCAGTCCTTTAGTTCGTCCGGCAGGCGCAACGCGTCACTATGTTTTCCTGTTGGGTCGAGGGGCGGGGAACCTATATTTTCACTTGTATTTTTTGTCCGGGAAATTTGTCCTTTTTCCGGAAGTGTTTCGCACTGCTGAACGCGAGTACAACTCACTGACGTTATCGCAATAATGGTAAAGAAAAAAGTTACTATGATTGTAGGCGCCATGCCAAGCGAGTTTTTCGTTGCTGCCCTCATCATTTTTCTCTCTTACTATGTGGATTACGGAATGAACAGCATAGCTGTTACTTTGTTAGAATGAATTACAGGAGTAGTGGACATTGTTTTTGCATGTTTAGAAATTTAATAAAACTTATGTAAATTCCTCGTTTTGCGACTAAATGTAATTATAGCACATTTGCTGATTTTTGTCAATATCTCCTGCGATTAACACTTGCACGGATACCGTGAATCTGATATAATATGTATAAGTATGATTATTTCGTTTGGAAACAAAGCAACTGAAGAACTTTATCACAATGAGATGTGCTTATAACTGATTATCACTAATATTTAAATCCAAAAATCCATTAATCCAATAATCCAATAATCCAATAATTTACCATGTTACCTAGAAAAAGAAAACCAACTCACCCGGGTGAAATTTTGTTGCATGAATTTATCGTTCCGCATAACGTTACACAGGTTGCTTTGGCACGCCGCATTGGTGTGCCTGTTCAAAGAATTAACGAAATTGTGAGAGCAAAGCGGGGAATCACTCCCGAAACTGCATGGCTGTTCAGTAAAGCATTTCGAACCACTCCTCTTTTCTGGATGAACCTTCAAAACAATTTTGACCTGGCGAACAACAAACCTGAACAAAAAATAAGAAAAGTTAAAGCATTTGCATAATCCCAATTCCGGCGACTATTCCCGGTATGCCACGAACAAGGCTTATTAACAATTTATAATCCTTTGATTTAGTCGCCGGAATTGGGATAATGGTCACGATTGCTATAATTATATTACAAATTAATCAGATTTTTAATCAATATTTTTAGTAGCAGTAAAATAATTATGAAAAAAGAAAGGGACAAAATTAAGTTTAACTTTTTATTTAGGGACGAAAGTAATTATAAAACTTTTAGTTACGAAATCCTTAACAATTCAAATAATTTAGATATTTCTGATATTGAAAAATATAGGAACATAGAAGAATTGTTTAATTAAAATTAATTGAATGAAGGATTCCTTATCATCGTTCCGATATAAAACTTGGCCCTTCGTCCTGTCCCTGATTTATTCTGCTAAATAACCCTAAGCTACATTTCGAGTCCAAGACATAACTTTTGCAGGTAATGAATGTTCTAATTCCCAGACAAATGATATTGGTTTTGATCCTTCATGTTTTTTATATTTCAAAGGACCTGCAAAGAAATATGGTGCGGTTAAACCATTAGATAATTTTTTCCGATCTCTGATGAATAGCATTGGTGTATAACCTTTCTCATTGTGATGGATGTATCGTTTTCCAACAGGTGATTTATCACTTGTTTGAGATTGGCTTTGCCAATGAAACAATCGATCTGTAATAGCGTAATCCTCATACATCGTAGTTGGGGAGAAATCAACTTCGCTTTTGTTTATATCTGCAAAAAAAATGTCGAGTTTACGATCAGGAACATGTAAAACTCCCTCTCGAGAACTCTTAGGCTTCTCAAAAGAGCCTAGACCAAGAGCAAGAAGAATTTGTTCACGTGTGTATGAAGCATGCAAGTTTAAAGAATCAGTTTGTTGTTCAAAATGCTTTGTTTGAATAGGTGTTCGATGTGACAACAGCCATTCAAACAGTTCAGTTAAGTCACGCAGCAATCCTTCACGCGAAACAAAAAATCGATGAACTTGTTCTAATGTTCCATCTTCTGGTTTCTTGTTGCTCCACAATACGTTATGTAATAAAGGCTTTGTTAAGTGCGAATGGCATTTACCTGTTTTTAATAAAGTCTTAGCATCCTCAATCAAATTTGTATCATCCATTAATGCAAGACGACGAAAACCTTTTGCTATCTGGTCGTCAAGTTGCATTAAATCACTTCCTATTGTTTTTCCCTCAATTTGGGCTATAAGAACATGAGGTAACCCTCTTTTATAAATTTCATCTGGTGTATCAAGATGCAGAAAATCCATCATCTTTTGTAAATTAATATCCCCTCTGCTTTTAAGTAAACGTAATTCACTTAGAAGTCTTTCACCACGTAAATTTGCCGTAGCTGCTCGAATATTTTTAAGCACATGCTCTTTTGCCTGCTTTTCTAAATGTAGTAAACAACCTGCCGGGAGATAGGGCATATCTGATTCAATCTGTCTATCTATACGAAGTTCTGGATGACTTGATAGCGATTGAAAACGTTTAGCGAAACTAAATTGACGGTGCTGTGGCGCAATAAAATCAAGTACTGTTAAATGTGATTTCTCATCATCCAGGCGTAAACCACGTCCGAGTTGTTGTAAAAATAGAGTGAGACTTTCTGTGGGCCGTAAAAAAAGAACTGTATCAATACATGGAATATCTATTCCTTCGTTGTATAAATCTACAGTAAAAATAAAACGAATTTCTCGGTTTTCAAGTTTGCGCTGTGCTTGTTGACGTATGTTTTTATCCGAATTTCCACTTAATGCAATGGCTGGTATATCATTATTATTGCAAAAATCTGCCATGAATTCTGCATGCGCTACACTTACACAAAAACCTAATCCACGCACAAGTTTCATATCAGCAACATGGTTCTCTGTTTGACTCATAACCCATTTCGCACGAGTAGTGTTTCCTTCAAGTTTTTTGCGGAGTTGAGTTATATCATATCCCCCTCGTTTCCATGCAATAGTCGAAAAATCAATACCATCAAGGTCGGGTACTCCATAATAATGAAAAGGACTCAATAGTGCACGTTCTATAGCTTCAGGCAAACGAATTTCATGAGTGAAAGCCCCTCCAAAATCATTGCGGATGTCAGCTCCATCAGTTCTTTCCGGTGTGGCTGTTAGTCCAATTAATGATTGTGGTAAAATATGATCAATAAGTTTCTGATAAGAATTTGCGCTGGCATGATGAGCTTCATCAAGAACTACATAATCAAAATGTTCTGATTTAAATTGATCGAAATCTCTGCTGTTCCAGCTTTGAACAGTGCAAAACAAATGATCACTTTGTTCTATTTGCGCACCACCAACAACAATATCTCCAAAACTACCATCTCGCAAAATCTGGCGGAATGCAGAACGTGCTTGTTTTAATATTTCTTCACGGTGCGCGACAAAAAGTATTCTCGGGCGGCCACCTTTAATTGCACAAAAGCGCTTGTAGTCGAAGGCTGCAATCATAGTTTTACCGGTACCCGTTGCTGAAATAATTAGATGTTTATTTTTTCCGGCATTTCGCTCTGCATAAATATCATCAAGAATAACTTGTTGATACCCATAAGGACGCAAATCAAAATATGAAATTGTATCTTCAGTTTTAAAATTTCCACGTTCTTGCGAAAGTGCCTTCCCCAGAATTGGCAAATCTTTTACAAAACATGGTGTGAATTCTGAGTCGTCCTCCCAATGAGATTCAAATGTTGCTATGGCGTGTTGCCACAAATGATCTGTCTCGTACTGGCTTATCTTTGCAGTCCACTCTAACCCTTCGTCGAGTGCAGCTTTTGATACATTAGCCGATCCTATATATGCTGAACCGAAACCTGTGTTGCGGTGAAACAGGTAAGCTTTGGCATGAAGTCGAGTGCGTTTAGTGTCATAAGATATACGAATTTCAGTGTTTGGTAATTTTAACAGTTCACTGATTGCCTTCATGTCAGTCGCACCCATATATGATGTTGTGGCAATTCTAAGACGTGGACCACCACTTGGCACAGGTGTTTGAGTGAATTCACGTAATGTTGGAAGCAGAGGTAAAATCCCGGCATACTTAATAAAAGATACTAACCAATCTGCTCTGTCACACGTAGCAAGCTCTTTGATAATTTGAGTTCTTAGTGCCGGACTACGTGATGAACCTGTAAGCAAAGCTGAAACTGAAAGTGGAGTATCAGGCCGCACTTCTTTTGCGACGAGAGGAGGTTTTGGTTTGATCTGTTGTAATGTTTGTGCTGATACAGGTTGGAGAGTTTTCAATATCGAGCACATAACTTCTGGATTTTGGAAGGCTTCGGCTAGAGACTGAACAAGAGCATCACCTTTTTTACCTGAAATCATTTCACTAACGAAAGATGCAATTTCTCTCGCCAGAGGAATTGCTAAGTGATGTTGCAAATCTTCCGGATCAAATTCAGACCATATTGCACGATCTAATAAACCTGCCTGTTCAAGTCGCTTTTGCAACTTAGAAGTATGCAAAAGGTCGTAAATTCCAATAGGTAAATTTATGTTCTTTTTTTCGTCCATTTAAGGGATAGTAAGTTCTTAAAACGTGAAAATATTCACATTATTCATTTTTATTTTTCAATGCAGGCCATTCTGCAAATGCAATATATAAAAGAAGAACTATATTTGCAATTGGCAACAGCATTAATAATGAAAGTGCACCATTAAAGCCGGCCTTTGAACAAATTTTCCACAATGCAATGACTGTTAGTGCCGCACTGATAATTGTAAATCCACAGATTATTAAGATGATGAGTAATTCTAAAACTCCAACTCCACAATTCATTTTAATCTCCTTTTGTTATTAATTTTCCTTAGCGTCATCTCCCGGCGCTATGAAATAACGCGCAAAGCGTGATCATGCCGGGTGGATTTGTAGGACGAATAGGACGAAGTAGGACGAATAGGACAAATAGGACAAATTAGACACTACTCGCCACTCAACCACTCACCACTCAACTACTCCCCGGCATTCGCCGGGCGCTTCGCGAACCACTCGACTACTCACTACTTGACCACTCACTACTTGACCACTCACTACTCGACTACTCGACTACTCACTACTCACTACTCACTACTCACCACTCAACCACTCACTACTCGACTACCCTCTACTCACCAATATTCTCCTCAAGAATTTCGTAGACGTGGCCGACACTCCATTGCTCAAGCGGGCTCCAGCTTTCGTCGCTCTGCATGGTATTTCTGAACATCATGCGATAGACCATGTATTTTCCCGACGAGAGTTTAGCGAGGCAGTTGGCACCGATGTAGCGATACTTTCCCACGACCCAACGGTCGTTGACCCAGCGGGCTTCTTTGTTTTCCTCCCATGGCGAGTAGATGGCAACTTTAACAAGTTTTTTGTCTTTGATTTTCTGCGCCCATGCAGCACGAATATCCTTCTTAGCATCGTTCCATTTGCCGCCCGTATATTTTGATTTTGGGAATCGAGCTCCTGCCAATCGCCGCAAGTCCGATTTGACTACTTCATCGCGTACCTCACTCACAGCTTCGGCCACTCTCTCAATGCTCTGTTCCATGTCGGCTGCACGTTTGAGGAAAGCCTGCCGTGCTGCAACAAATTCGGTCAGTGAAGATTGCGCGTCCGAGGGTAATTCCGGAAGCATGGTATTGATTGTTTCGATCATGATACTTGAGTAATCCAAAACCCATTTTTCGGCGGCATTAGCGGCAGAGGATTTGAGTGCTTTATCTCTTCCCTGGAGACTATCTAGATTATCCGTACCGTATTGCTCGATGTTGCTATCGGCCTCTTCGAGCGCCCCATTGATTACCATGTTGACTTCTTGGAGCCATTCCGCGGGAAAAGCTTCAAGTCGTTTCACCTGCTTACCTGCTTTATATCCGTTTACCTTTGTTCCGTCCCTGACAAGTTTATCCAAAGCTTTGAAATCGGGAAACTGTTTGCGAAACGCTTGCGCTGCGGAGAGAGCATCGGGCAAAATTACATTGACCCGTTCAACCAGCACGCGCACTTCGTCCATTCTAGTCAACAACTTCCCTATGTCATCTTCTCCCCCTCTGTCAAAGTCACTTCGATAGCTTGATAGATCTCTGATAGCAACGCGTGCCTGGTCGTAAGTTTCGTAAAGCCTTTTTGAACTCCCGGCAACGGCATCAAGCGCAGCCGGCAGATTCTCAGCGGCATCGTCCGCTTTGGCCCCGAGTGCGTTAACCGCCTTTGTTACCTCTGCAAACCGGGCATCCAATGCAACTACATCAGGGTGTTTCGGGTTGAACTTACCTTTGTCCCATCCTTTTTTGGTATCCCACTCGTGCTGTGCCTTTCCAAGGATGCTTCTGGCAGTTCTAAGTTCCATAGCCTCAACGTATTCCTCCGCTTTGTCTAAAGCCGGGCCGAACTGTTTCATCTCATAGATCATTGTGCTTGGCAGCGGATCGGTTATTGCGGGTACCTTGGCTTTCACAGGTTTTGCCGGAGCTTCCTTATTCGGCACCTCCGCCTTTTTGATCTCCGTCGGTGGCGTGGCACGTTTCGCTGGTTCTGCCGGAGTTTCCTTACCCGGGTCCGCCGTTCCTTCGACCCCCGCTGGTGGCTTGGCAAGCATCGCTGTCACGGTTTTCAGTTGTTTTCTGACTGCGACGATGTCAGGATGATCCGGATCAAATTTATTTTTGAAGTCTTTATTAATCATGTCCCAGTTGTTTTGTGCTGACTCGAGGTAGACCTTGGCGTTCTTCAGATCGCCTTGATCCGCCAGCTTTTCAGCCTTTTCCAGAGCAGTGGGGATTTTCTTTAATGAATAAGCTACCATGCCATTCAGTTTTTCCTGTCCAAATGCCCAGGATGAAATCATTACCATCAATGCCACAGCAATAACGATTAAGTGGTCGGGAAAATGTTTTAGTGAGATGTTTGTTTTCATGGTGTTTCTCTTGTGTTTAGGTAAGCTTGTTATTAGTTATTAGTTAATTGTTAATTGTTAATAGTTTTAAACCTGGACAGCACGGACAGGCATAAGCCCCAAAGAAACATGCACATCATAGGCTCGGGTATCACGTAACTGAACTCGGTGCCGCAGTCACTCGACCCGCCATATGTTGTCAGGCCATACAACGAGATGCCCCACAGCGCCATCCCGCCATGAGGAGATGCCCCGTCGTCACCACCGACAAAGTCATGGAGCAGTTGGAAACCCGTCCCGTCAGTATTCATTTCAAACGCACAGCCAAGATCAGCCAAGCCCCCTTCGCTGGTCATGCCGAACAACATGTTTCCCCACAGTACCAGACTGCCATACGGCATCGAACCGTCCTCTGTACCGCCCATGAAAACGTGAAGGTTGGTGTACCCGGAACCGGCAGTACTGATTTTGAACACAACTCCTTTGTCGCCGGATCCGCCATTGCGGGTCATACCGTAAAGCGAACTGCCCGAAACGGTCAGACTGCCATATGGCGTGGCGCCATCGGCGACACCTCCTGTGAAGTCGTGCAGGATAGAGTAGCCTGAACCATCAGTGTTCATTTTGAAAATAACACCTTTGTCGCCGACGCCACCTGCAACGGACATGCCGTATAGCGTGCCGGCCGAAAGTGTAACATTTCCCCGCGGGGAGCTTCCGTCCGCAGCACCGCCGGTAAACGCGTGCAGGTTAGTATATTCAGTCCCATCGGTGTTCATTCTGAATACCGAACCACTATTGCTGTTTCCGCCCTGCAACGTTGTTCCATAGAGCACGCTTCCGGATAATGTCAGACTGTTACACGGGTTTGCACCGTTCAAGGCATCCAACGAAAATTCGTGCAGAAGGGCGTAGCCCGTGCCGTCACTATTGATTTTGAACGCCGTGCCGCAGTCGTTGTTCCCTCCGTATTCCGTCAGGCCAAAGAGTGTGTTGTTTGACAGTGCAAGACTCCCAAGCGGATAACTCCCATCTGAGTTACCACCAATAAACGCGTAAAGGTTTGTGTAGTCAGTGCCGTCAGTATTCATTCTGAATATAACGCCCATATTGCTGACTCCTGCCTCTTTAGTCATTCCGTAAATGTAGGTTCCGTTTCCTTCCGTCATTCCATACATGGCAGTATCGCCAATCACCGGAACAGTTGACCACGGCGCCCTGCCGCCATCAGCGCCGCCGGTAAATGGGAAACCCTGTACAAACGGTTCATCGATTTCAAGACTGAAGATCACGCCCAAATTATTCGACCCACCGGCATACGTCATACCGTACAGCATTTCACCCGATTTCACAATGCTGCCATACGGTGAATACCCATTAAACCCTTCAAAATTTTCCAGAACTTCGAATTTTTTGCCCATAGTTTGTCCTAATTTATACTTAAACACCATGCCGCCGTTGCTCATTCCCGCATACGACGTCATGCCGTAGAGAGTTCTCCCCCACAATGTCAGGCTGCCATACGGGAAAGCACCTTCCAATGTAGATATGGTAAAAGAGTGCAGATTCATATAACCGCTTCCATCGGTTTGTATCTTGAATATTGCTCCATTCCAATTGTCGCCGCCGCCTTGGGTCAGTCCGTAAAGAGTTCTGCCTGCTTTTGCCAGTTTTCCATACGGCCGCGCGCCATCTGAGCCAGTGCCTAATATGTACAACTTTGTGTAATCTGACCCATTGGTGGTGACACTAAATATCACGCCCATGTCATTTGATCCGCCGGAACGTGTCATTCCGTACAAAACGCCGTCTGAGTATATCAGACTGCCATGCGGGCGAGCTCCGTCATTCGGGAAGCCTGTAAATTCATGAAGGTTCATGTAACCCGTCCCGTCAGTATTGACCCTGAACACCACGCCGGTGCCCTGTCCGCCGACCTGGGTCATGCCGTAAAGGTTATTGTTTACCAGGGTGAGGTCGCCGCGCGGATTTTTTCCATCCGAGCCAAAAACTTCGAAAAAGTAAAGATTTGTATAGCCAGTTCCGTCGATTTTTACTTTGAATATTAAACCGCCGCCTAATCCGGAGCCGCCGTTCGCAGTCATACCGTAAAGCGTGCTTCCGTCGCGTATCAACGAACCCTCGGGAGCCTTCCCTTCTCCTGGCCATCCTTCAAAGTTGTGAATATTCTTATAGCCCGTTCCATCGATGCCTATTCTGTAAATCACACCCACTCCATTCGGTCCCTCGTAATATCCGCCTGCGCTCGTCATGCTGTATAAGTTGCCATTGTATATGATCGGTGTGCTGTATTTTGGCGCGGCTCCGTCATTTGTCCCGCCACCGAATTCGTGCAGCACGTTGATCTGCGCATGTGCCCCAGCCGCCAGCATTATAGCAAATACAGCTGTCACGGTAACGACAATTAAATGACCGGAGATGTGTTTTAGTGAAATATCTGTTTTCATGGTTTTCTTCTTTTTCTTGTGGCTACACTATACAATTGATAATCGTAACAATTAAGGCGCATTCCGCACGCAGCGGAACCCGAAGTTGTACCAGCCTTCCACCGGATTGTAACTGCGGCGAAAGGAGCAACGCGCAAGGATGGCACCATGGTACCAACAACCGCCGCGTAACACGCGCTCGGAGCCAGACGAAGGCCCATGCGGATCACTACCGGGCGAAGTGCTGTAGTATGTGTCCAAAAACCTGTCCCAGCACCATTCCCAAACATTACCCGCCATGTCATACAACCCGTACGCATTTTTCTGGAAGTATCCTACAGGGCTGGTGTATGGATAAGTCCCGGCTTTGAAAGTCGGATGAAATCCACTAGTCAAACTCGTGTCGTACGCGTATAAATTTGTGCTGTAATAATTCGCGAGCGCATGCTGGATCGTATCTGTATCATGCCATGGGAACCGGTGTCCGCCCTGACCGCCACGCGCGGCCTTTTCCCATTCCGCCTCGGTTGGCAATCTGTAACCGTTCTTACTCCAATCAATTGTCCAATTGCTAAGATCGATTGTCTGCTGTTTTCCCTCGATCTCATTTTTGTACTTGCAATATGCCATTGCGCCATACCACGTCACCTCTACACACGGATAGTTCTCCTTGCCCGGGTCAACGACAAAAGAACTCCCGTTCCAACTGATTTGACATTCGTCATCCAAGTCAAGCAATTCCTTATAATTTTCAATATTTTTAACCGTGGAACTTGTCACAAAGAGGTTGCTGTGATCCTGAGCCCATTGAAGTACTTCGCGCACTTTTTCGTTTGATATTTCGTATTTGTCCATATAGAAAGCGCTTATATAGACATCGTGCAGTGGAGACTCGTTGGCCCATCCCTCGCCGAACGTGTCTCCCATAGTGAACATGCCGCCGGGGATGCAACACATGGCATCATCGACAGTTATCATGACGCGCATGGTATCAGAAGTCTGGTCAAACCAGTCTGCACCGGCATTCCACACGATATGTTTCTGCATGCCGGTTTGTATGCTGCAGCCTATATCGCCGGTGAAATGCGTGGAAGGCAGATCATACGTCACGCCGGAATTCGTTGATACGGCGATTGATACAGAAAGCGTGTCAGCCTGCATGTTATATGCGTCATAGTAAATATCAACCTGTGGGTCCGGCCACGTCCTTTGTGATGCCACAACATTTGACACCGCTGGTGCGCCGTAGATTTGCTGCGAAGTAACGACAACGAACAGGGCGATTATAATTGTGAGTAATGAAAGGCATTTAATGAGTGGTGGTGTTTTCATCCTGGGCCACTCCTTTGTTTTATTGATTATTCTTGCGCCTGCAGACCATCGCGAAAATAGCCGCAAACACAAATAGGAGAAAGCTTGTGCACGGCTCGGGAACTGTAGTGTTGAGCGAAAAATCAGCCGATTCAACCGACGCCCAATCCGCCATGGCCGGCATTGCGAAACCAACTGCAATAACAAGCGCCAGACCGGAAAGTCTTATTAGTATGTTTCCATTTTTCTTCATTATCTGTTTCTCCTATTTGGTGCATACGTTACTGTTATGAAACATTTCATTTGCTGTCCCAAAGAAGTGATTTATTTAATGAGTTTTTGATTTGGTTTTCACAGTTGCGATGCAATTCGTGTCCTGTACTGCAAACAAGATTATAGCAAACAAAGAATTACTTGTCAATGTAACCGGGACGATTTAACTAAACGTGTGTCCCGGCTGAGGAAATTTGCTCGTCGAGCAAATTTAATTTACCATTCTTGGCTATTTGGATTATGCTTAGAAAAGTTAAAAGTATCAAAGATCTAAGGTGCGAAGGAGTAAGCCGTCCCGATAGCGAAGAACATCGGGACGAGCAGTTATTAGTTATTAGTTATTAGTTAATAGTGCGAACCCTGATGGAACAAAAATTCCACAGGGCACGGGGTGGGAAAGTGCGCCGGCGGAC
>JAOZNZ010000013.1:13748-16221 GCA_029933535.1 bacterium
GACTTCGGACCTCGGGCTTCGGACCACGGACCTCGGATTTAATAGCGCTAATGCAAAAACTGACGCAAAAACGCAATACCATTCATGTTGGTAAGCGTTTAGTTTGCAAGATGTAATATGTGTCAATAAGGTTAGATAGTGTCTAATTAGATTTTTCGTGCAATACTGGCACGTGTTATGCTACATTGTAAAAATATAATAGAATTTATTTCCATAACCATAACACATAAGGAGCAACATGATGAAAAAAGACACAACATTAACACTTGCAGGTTCAATAATCCTTGCCATTCTGGGAATGATTCTATTGGCAACATCGGCAATGGCAGAAGTAAAAACAGTTAACTTGATTGCAGGCCAGAACATAGTGATTGGCGAAGTCATAGTCGAAGATTTCGATGGCATGCTGTACGTGACTTACAAAATCACTGATCCTGACTGGACATTGTTGAAAACACACCTTGCCGTTACTGACATTAAGTCGGACATTCCGCAAACTAAGAAACTTAATCCCATCCCCGGCAAGTTCAAGTACTTCATGAAATACGAAACTCCGGTTACAGAATACACGTATGAGATTGACCTGGGCTACATGTGGTACCCTCTCTACATAGCGTCACACGCTGAAGTCCAAAATGTGGATGGCGGCAAGGAAGGAGCCTGGGGTGAAGGTTATGAGTTCAACATTTATAGAGGTTGGGCAATGTGGTTCTTGTTCTTCTAGGACAACATAGTTAGTCGTCCCTTAAAAAGTGTTTTACGTATATCTCTCAAAGGGATATTTCATCGATTTCCCCTTTCCTAAAGTAGAACATCTCGAGTATTTCCTCGGGAGTGGGTTAGGGGGATTTATTATACTTTAAAATATCCTGAAAGGATATTTCACCGTAGCCCACCGCAGCGCGGTGGGTAAGGGTGATAACAGATGAATTCAAGCCTGCAAGGCTTGCTCAATTTTGAACAACACTTTCAGCGTTGTTTTATTTTTTCTTCCTTTTCCCCACGGCGATGCCGTGGGCTACTTTGAATTTGCCTTTCAGGCAATATTTATATAAGACATTTTTGTAAGCTTTTTGTTAATAACGCGTTTTTTCTTGCAATTCATAACACATTTTTTCTGCATAAAACAATTATTACCACTATCTCTTTCCCAAAGAATACCATTCTATTTTTATTGTTTCTTGTGTCTTCATAGTTGACTACACTACTGAATTAAAATTATACAATTCTACCGCTACCTGTTTCCTCTCAATCTTGCCGGTCTCACCGACAAGATCCGGTCATACGGAAGCGTTTCTGTGATTTTCTTATCATTTACCTTGTCAACCTGCAGTGACCCGTCATGCTTTACGCTAATGACATGCACCACCAGAGAAGACACGTGTTTGTTCCTGCGGCATTCCACGCGGTAGTTTGCCGGTACCTTGAGTTTCAACATCTGTTCACGGGTAAGTTTGCGCGGCGAAAGCGCACCGAAATTTTCTATCAGCCAGCGGGTGAGATAAGTCATTGAATACGATTCCGATTCAGGAAAGTAGGGCAGCATACCGGGATGACTTTGATTGTGATGAAGCAGATACACAAAGTTATCGTTGCGCGAATCCACATCTAATAGTTTACACTGTTTTGCAAAATCTTCCAGCATATCCGGAGTCCATGGATCTTCAGTATTTGCCCCGATGGTCATACCGAACAGTAGATTATTTTCGAGGCACCATTTAGCCATTTCGGCGCAATCATAAGTTCCCGGCACTCCGAAATCGCTCATTATATATTTTTCACCTTTTTTATAATTGTTTTTGAAGATAGTCTGCGAACCATCTGTAACCCATCTTCCGTCTCGGGGGTTAAGTTCAATATATACCCCGTCGGCATTTTTTTTCAGGAAATCTTTTTCTTTATCTCCAATATTTTTCCAGGAATAGATCAATGGACAGATAGAATAGTGTTTTTTCTTGAGAATTCCTTTTTTATGTGCTTCGCTGAGACGCTTCCTCAAGTTATCAATATCCTTTTCGGAAATCAGTCTCAGATCAAACCATGGTCCGGGGCTAAGATCCTGGCTTTTGATGGAAAAATCAAATGACGGTTCGCGGTAAGGAATAATATGGTCCCAATCCCAGCCGGCTTTTTCCGCTTCCTGAATTCGCTTGACAAGATCGATGTGTTTGTTTTTATTGGCATCAGATTGCGGCCCAAACATGATTGCTTCTTCCACGAGCAAATCAGTTTTAAACTTGTTTCGAACTTTTTTGCTGACGTCAATTGTAGTAAAATTATTTGCAAACTGAATCACAGAAACATATTCGTGGGTAATCGGAAATGAATCAACCGGTTCAGCAATCAGGTTTTCATATTCATGTTTATGATAAAATCGAAACCCGATTTTCGCGCCTTGAAGGGAAAAGGCCGTAATAAAAAAACTTCCTAAAATAAAAAAATATATATAATTCATTTTTAATTTCCTTTGATT
>JAOZNZ010001002.1 GCA_029933535.1 bacterium
TCGGACGGTCTTTAAGTAATTCCGCTTCAATTTGAACAGTAAAGAATGTAGAATCAAGGGTTAAAATATTAACGCATCTTTCGAAGATATTAAGTGTCATACCTTTGACTTTTAAAATATCGCCAAGATTTTGATAAGGCTTTAATATTTTTTTATCACCTTTATTAAGACCTTCATAAATATTCTTTGCTAACTTTGAATTTATTCCCGGTAAACTCGCAAGCAAACGCTGAGAAGCAGAATTTATGTTCACTCTTCCCGGCACAGGCACCGGAGTAACGAGCGCGTAATTAAACCAGGAAATACCTGTTTGTTTTCCTCCTGTACCGACCATTGCTTTGCCGGTCATATCTTCGGTATTTCGTTCAACAACATCATGAGCTGTCAGTCGAATTTTAATACTTCCGGTTCCTGAAATATTTTCCGGTTTAATTTTACCGGCGTTAAAAGAATCGTTTTTACCATACTTCCCGCGTTTTTTCAACATATTAAATTCTTTATTATTATAGTTCCATATTTCAACATCAACTGAGGAATTGTTATTTTCTTCAAGAAATTCTGTAGTGTCAATTGCGTCATTAAGTCCACAAATGTATAAATTATATGTTCCCGGATAAATAATCGCGTTTTTCCATGTCCAAACAGCCGAATCACCACTATTCCTTGTATAACACATTGGAGTGGCATAACCGGGGCCAATTGAAAATTTATCGCCTTTATCAGGCTTCAGAGCTTTGCGGTTTGGAACTGAACGAGGAATTTCTTTTGTCGTTTTTTCCGAAAGTTGAAATGTGTTTTTTGAATTAGATATGATTGGATATTTCTCGCCGCGCAACGGACCGGTAAGAAAGCGAAGTGTATGTCCAATCCATTTATCAAGTTTCCGTCCGCCTGTTTTACCTTGCACTGCTCTTAAAGATGATCCTGTAACTTCATCAAAAGCTTGTTTCCAACCGACACGAGTAACGTCACCTATACAAGATTCGAGACGAATGTGAGATGATGCCATATATTTTGAGAGAGAATGAAGCGCCGAAATACCTTTGGAAATATCCCCGCTTCCGCCAAGACGTTCGAAGTCATTCCCTGTAGAAACATTTCTTGCTTCGCCTATACCGCCGAAAGGTCCGTTTTTAATAAAGA
>JAOZNZ010001003.1 GCA_029933535.1 bacterium
TTAAAGCAACCTGCCATCCAAAATAGACACCGTGCGAAAATAAAGGGTTTTCGGTTAGGCACTAGCTAAAGAAAATAGTATCGGCATAATATCCCTGATACCATTTTCTTATCGAATTGTTATTTTTTTCTTTTAGCGATTTAAGATACATTTTGCGGATTGGCTTATATTTTTCAGGCAGCTTGGTATTACATTCATTCCACATTTTTTCTGCCGCTTTAAAATCATTGACATTCTCCCGCAACTTAATTTTCTCCGGCGGAAATCTATCCATATATTGCTTGGGCGCTATGTAAGGATCATGCGGTGGCCCCCACGAAACGAACAGGCAGAAGGGATTTTTATTTTTCGAATGGTTTTTTATATATTCACAAGCTGCATCAGTCTGGTCAATTGAATCAAAATTTTGCCATTTTGACAACTTTTTATCATTTTGATTAAAATAATCGGATTTAAAGTATTCATGTGTGCACTCTAAAGTTTTCCACCAGTCAAATCCCAGCCGCCTTTCAGGTGGAATGTAGGATTTCCTTCCGTGACCGTCGAGATGCCATTTACCAACATAGCCTGTATCATATCCATTCTGTTTGCAAATTTCCGCAAAAGGCTTCTGTCCGGAATTTAAGTAATGGTCGTTTATCATCATTCCATTGTTGCATGGCTGATTCCCAGTCATAAGCATCGCCCGGAATGGTGAACAGACAGGATAAGTACTGCAGGCGTGTGTGAATTTCACGCCTTCTTTTGCAAGTCGGTCAATATTTGGTGTTTTAACTTGGTCATTACCGTAACATGAAAGCACCATTGAGCGCATTTGGTCGGGAAAAATAAAAACAATATTTGGATGTTTATGTGTTTTAGCAGATGCAGGGGTTGGATTAAGTCCCCCTTTTCTAAAGGGGGTTAGGGGGATTTCTTTTTTCACAGCAAATGCTAAGCCGGATAACACTCCCAACATGCCAACAGCTCCTGTTTTAAGAAAATTTCTTCGCGAAAGGGGATTTGGAGCATTGGAGTTTTGGAGTAATGGAGTTCTGGATTTTTGTTTTGTAGTTTTCATATTATTTATAATAATGTTTCAATTCTAAAACGGTTATCGCACACGCTATCTGTCCAATTATTTTCTTAAATCTTAAATAGTTG
>JAOZNZ010000339.1 GCA_029933535.1 bacterium
AAAATAGTATGAATACCTTCGGAATTATCTAAAGCATAGATAACTGAACGAAATTTTGCCGGACCAATAACACCGGAAATATCAAACACTTTACCAAGCGGATCGTTCACGGTTTTTTCTTCCGCGTGCATTTTATTTAAATTCTGTTGATAAGTGCCCAGAGTATTCAAGCTCGGAAGATAAGCAGTAGTAACAGTTGTTGTATAAGAGCTATACATATCATTAAGCGAGCTTTGATAAATAGGAGCCATCGGACCGCCCTGAGAAATTATAGGTGTATAAGCTTGAACCATATTTTGATAAGCTTTATATTCGGCACCTGCTTTCTGGCGCTGCTGTAAGACAAGAGCTTGCTGCTGTTCGATAGATGAATAGGCTGATTCAACTCCATAAACACCTTTCTGCAAGTATTCAGGCATTTGAGGGCGAAGAGCTTTTGTACGCATATAATCTTCATATGGATCGCCTGTAGAAACCAGTTGAGGTCTCTGGTAAGCTGAAGCAACAGGATCATAAGTATTTTCATTCATAAAGGATCTGATATATCTTAGACCCGGAGTAAGTTCTTTTTGAGCATTAGGAGCTGTAAGAAAGAATCTATCTCCGTATTTAGAATCCCTATTCCATCTGTAATTTTTTGTAAGGAACTGCCTAAAAACAAGTTGATTCATATCATCACTACGCATAGTAACAAATCTTGCTTGAATTTTTACCTGAAAAGGAGTTTTACTGAATCTTTTAATAAATTCTTCTATTATTTTAAGATTCGCATCAGTATTTCTAACTATAAGTCTGTTGTTTCTTGTGTCGTAAGTAACAGTTGCTCCTTCAGTTACCGGAATTCCTATTTTCTCAAGAAGCTTAGTTACTTTCTTGTTTGAACTTCCTTCAACATCCGGCAGATCGATCATATCCAGACTGCGTGACAGCTGAAAGACTTTTCTTTTAAGAGTAACATTTTCTTTACTGTTAATAACAACAGCATTATCATCTATCCGGTATGTAAGACCTTTAACTTTACAAACATATTTAATTACTTCAATTAAAGGAATATTTGAAAGTTTAAGAGAAATAGTATCGTTTTTTGATTCCGTAAGCTGTTTAATAGCTTCAGGATCAGTAACGATTGAAACTTTCGGCTCACTGATTTGGAATAAATGTTCAAAAACAATAGGAAGCTGCGCATCGACAAATTGAATTGAAGGTATAATTTGTTCGACATTCTTATCCATAAGTCTTTGTGTTAATCCTCCGGTTTCACTAATAACGTCATCAATTTCTTTTTCGCGCCAAGGTTTAATCAACCATGCTTTTTCAACATCCTGCAATCGTTCGCGTCTAACAATATCAAAATCATCAAGAGTGATTTTATTTAATTCTTCCTGACAAGTTCTAATGTATCGTCTTGCGGTAATATTATAAGGGTCTCTTTGAACGACTTCTTTGAAAGTATTAAGCGATTTCCTATATTCGCCATCTCTGTAATACTCGCGTCCTTCGATCATGAGGACATTAATTTCCATATCGCCTTTTGAGCTTCTTTTTTGTATTTGAGTATTATAAGCGAAAGCTTTTTTAATACGTGTCCAAAAGCCTTCTACTTCCCCTACATCCTTAGAGTTAGGTTCATCAAGGTCAGTTGTTTCATAGTCCTGGCTTTTTTCGTTTTTTGTATAAATGCTTGACATTTTATCCCAAAAAGAAGCTGGCTCTCCTTCTTGAATTTCGCCTTTTTGCATTTCAACGTTATTAACTAAGTTCTGCTCTTTTTCAAGAATTTTATCAGATTTTGCATCATCTGCTGCAAAAGATATAGAAACAATAAGCAGTGCCATAGTGGCGATGAAGAAATTTCGTGAGTGCAAGGTATTCATGGAACCTCCAATTTATCGGTCATTATATAAGTTAAAAATTACTATTTGTATTTACAAAGATGCTACAGTTTCATCATCAATAGATTCTTCATCAGTATCAAGTGCCTGTTCTTCAGTTTCGGCTTTCTCGGCTTGTTTTCTAAGTTGTTTTTCACGCAGTTCCTTATAAGATTTTCCGCCTGGTGTAACAATACTGGTTGTCACAAATACAAGCAGATTACGTTTATCCTGATATGAACCTTCTGAACGGAATATACGGCCAACTACCGGTAAATCTCCCCAGAAAGGAACTTTGTCATTATATTTTTTCAGTTCTTCCATTATCATTCCGCCAAGAACAATAGTTTCACCATCATTAACAACAACGTGAGTTTTTACTTCTGATGTTTTAAATCTCGGAACAGATAATATGATCGGCTCAATCGGCGGAATAATATTATCATTACCAACATAGACAGTTACAAGATGCGGCTCGATTTCTTCACTTACCGCAGCAGTAACTTCCATACTAACAGTTTTGCCGTTTTCACCTATTGTTGGAGAAACAACAAGCTGAATACCAACATCTTCTTTTAAGGTACTTTCTACAGTCGCGTAACCGGCGTATGTACCTGCAACAGCATTCATGCTAAAGCCACCAAATACTCCACCACCGCCCTGGCCTGTGAAATAAATAATAGCAGGTTTATAAACGGTGTATTCATCAGGATACATAACTTCGGTAATTTGTCTTATACTGACACGTGACTGACCACTTACAGTAGTAATTTTAGGAGCTGAAAGAATATCTGTATCAGTTTGATTACTAATTCCGTGAAATATCATACCTACTTCAGGTGAGGTCAATGCACTGGTAAAGAAACCGATAACATTATCAGTAATCATGTTATTACCTTCACGAAGGCCGACCATACCAAGACCTTGTTTTAATCTGTCTGCATAACGGCTGTTTCTTCTTCCGGTTGCATATCTGCGAAGAGCGCCGGTAAGATCTGTAGGATTAATTACTCCGCCCTGCGAAACACCTGAACGGTCGCTGCCGCGGCTATAAATATCGAATGGGCTTTTAAGTTTCATTCCAACCGATAGCTCTTCAAGGTTTTGATCACTTATCATAACAAAACGGGTTTGAATTTCTACCTGCAGCTGTTCTTCATCAGTACCAAGTTCTTTAATAAATCCATCGATTTCGTCAAGGATTCCGGGAGTTTGTCTAACAACTAATGTTCCGGTACTTGGTTCAAGAAATATAGTTGATCCTGTGGGCCAGTTTGGAACTGAATTTTTAATCATACGTACGATTTCAGGTTCAACAGATGCACTTTCAAATTCATCTCCCGTATCTTCTGTATCATCACCAAATAAATCAAATTCTCCTGTATCTTCACTTGTTGACGCTTTTTCTTCAGCTGTACTTAAAGCACGGGCAGAAACTGTCCAGAATTTTGTTTCCATTTCGCCTTCGCCTTTAGAAATCACGATTGCATACTGGTCAATAGTATAAGTTAAACCTTGCTGTTCACAAACATACTGAATAGCCTGAAGTGCAGTAGGATTGTAAAGTTCAATACTTGTAGTCTGTGCCTGCGAGCTGCCAAGATTAAGAATAATGCTCAGTCCTGCAACTTCAGCAATATAATTAATAACTTCCTGGATTTGGGCATCTTTAAAAGAAAGATTTTCAAGTTTAAGATTAGCTTTCTTTATGATTTCCGCTCTGCGCTTCATTTCAGGTGAAAGTTCTTCTGTATCGTCAGCTGTAGTTGCTTCTACATATTCTTCGGGATGATGGAAAAAAGATTTTATTAAATCTTCCATTATCTGCCGGCGTTCAATTCTTCTATCATCGGCAATCATTCTTCCCTGTTTTCTAATAAGTTCTTTAAGGAATCTTCTGGGTTGAGGATTTTCCGGTGCGACTTGTATAGCTTGTTTATATGTGGCTTTTGCCTCTTCGTATCTGCTTTGAACTTCAAGGTCACGCGCCTGTTTCAAATACAATTTACATTTTTCGCCATCGCTCATGCTTTCGGCAGCAATTTTGCCGATATTTTTTGAAACAGATTCTGTTATACGTTTTCTTGCAAGCAGTACGCCTTTAATTGCGGCTTTATTTTTCGGTTTATGAACGAGTGCTTCTCTGTACCATTTAGTTGCTGCTTCATAATCTCTAACAGACATACGTGATTCTGCATAACCTATATAGACATCAAAAAGAATTGAATTCACTTTATCTATTTTTGATTTCGCAGTAAGGTTAGCCGGGTTTTTATTTAAAGCCTCCGTTAAATAATGATATGCTTTTTTATATTCACCCTGATTCATCGCTTTCATAGCCTGAGTGGTGATCTCTTCTGATTCAGCGCGCATTTCTTCTCTTTGCAGAGCTATTTGTTCAGCAAGTTGCGGAGAAAGTAATTTCGCTTTCTGTTTTAATGCTTCATCTATTGGTGACTGTGCAACTGCCAGTTGTGATAATAGCAGTAATGACAGTACGCCTCTTGAAATTGCTTTTATGATGGGCTTTTTCATCTTGTTTGCTCTACTCCGTGGTTATTTATTTGAGTAATTAATTATTATTTAGCATTAACTCTATATT
>JAOZNZ010000340.1 GCA_029933535.1 bacterium
GCAGGATATTGTTCTCAGTAACAATAATTATTTAACCTGCATGAATCTTGGAACTTTTAAAACTTCTTCCGGCGGCATTGTTAATGATAATTTTTCTTCTATTGGCGAAACAAGAACTTGCTGGATTGGTACTAACTCCATCGGCGGATTTGCTGACATGACTATTAATAACGGGTTGTGGCATTGTGATAATTCTTATAATCCTGCCGGAATTTGGCTCGCCTCTGATGACGATAATTCCAGCGGTCGAACTGCTACGAATCCTATTTTGAATTACGACCACATTTATACTCATGTAACGGCGCCAAAACTTATGCCAAACTCGCCTGATGGCGGAAATTATTTCCGGTTCGATGGTGTGGACGACGGTTTATTCGCTCCAGGAGCATGGCATGATTACAGCAATAATGTTTCGGCTAATGTTTCTGTGAGGTGGTTAGATTTACCATTGGCAACCGATAATTTTAAAGGAATTCTTTATTCAACACCATGGAAATTATTTCTTCAAAATGACGGCGCGGAAAAAGGCATACTTTTAGTTAGAGTTTTAAATTCCGCGGGAACAGGTTTTACTGAATTGCAATCTTCCGTTTCTCTTGATTCGAATGTCTGGTATAACGTAAATTTTGAAGTGTTTAATAATATTTTAAGGCTTTCTGTAAATGATAATACGGCAACGACTCCTCTAATTGGCGGAATGCAAAATACAAATTCTGCTGTTTTTGCCGGAACTGATGGTACATCTTCACATTATTTTGAAGGAGATTTGGATGAAATAAGATTCGGAGCAGTTATACCGGAACCGGGAATTTTGTGGATTGTTGGATTACTGGAATTATGGATTATTGGGAGGAAGAAATTTAATTAAGATTGTTATAGACTCATCGCTTTTCTTATGATATATTGCAAAAAAAGAGACTCTAAATGAAAAACTTACTTATTAAACTTTCTCTAATCGCAGCGTTTGTTGTTGCTTGTAATACAGCTTCAGCCGCTTTCAGCGATTCAACAAACACTTACGCGCTTTGGCATTGCGATGCTACAAACCGGGCAGGTACTGAAGAAACAACTCCGGATGATAATTCAAGCGGACGCCCAGCAAAAGATTTGCAAATTAATGTTGCAAACGCAGCCACGCTTATGCCCGGCTCACCTTATGGTGGAAGTTATCTTGCTTTTGGCGGGACTGACCGTGCAACTGCATATGATGTCTTAGATCCTGCTCCTACTGATAATATAAAAATTGACGTTAGTTTCCGTGCAAATTCTTTTCCTGCTGCCGGCTTATATAAAAGTCTTGTCTGGACATATCCGGTAAAAGTTTATCTTTATAATGGCGCTCATGTGCTGATATTAACTTATGATGCTGCCGGCAATCCACATTTTCTTAGTTCAACTAAAACTATAAATACTGACACTTGGTATTCAATAAATGTTGTTGTTTCCGATGGTGCTGTAGAAGTAATAGTTGGTAATGATGCTGAAGGCTATCAAGCCAATAGCGGTTTATCAGGAACGGGGTTATTAGACGCCGGCTCAGCAAGCCATGTAACTGTAGGCTGGGATCCTTTTGACGTGTCGCGTGATGTTGACGCTGAACTTGATGAAATAAGGATTAGCTCTGTAACACCTGCTCCACCTCCCGAAAATTTAACCGCATGCGTTAAAGATGATAACGGATCCCCGACAATGTTTATAAGCGATAAACCGGTTGCTCCGATGATGTTTTACGGATATGCGATAGATTTACCCGGAGACCCGAACTGTGAATTTGCTCAGCAAGCCAAACTGGCAAAAAATGCAGGGATACATTTTTACACTTTTGCGATTAATTTTCAGGGAATTTTTGGTGATGGTGTTACGTATTGGAATACACTTGACAGCATATTCACAGCTGTAACAAATCTTGACAATAAAGCAATGATGATTCCGCGATTTTATATTTATCCATCGCCATGGTATATGACCGCAAACCCCGATATCCACATGGAATTTAGTGATGGAAGCAAAAGCAGAATTTGTCTTGCATCTGAAAAGTGGCGGACATATATGCAGGCACGCGTAGGGGATTTTGTCGCGCATTGTGAGGATAAATTTGGTAATAATATAATTGGGTACCACATGACATTAATGGAGACAGGAGAATGGTTTTATGAACGTTCATGGGAAAATATTTTCTCAGGCTATTCAGAAAATATGAGATTAGGTTTCGCTAATTGGGTGACAAATAAATATCAAACCGAGACAGCTTTGCAATCTGCATGGAATGATGGTGGAATTACATTTGCAACTATTACTCTTCCGACAACATCCGAGCGTTCAAACTCAAGCAGCACTTTTTTCAGAAATCCTGCCACGGAAATGAAAACGATTGATTTTTATGATTATAAAAATTTTCTTGTGCCCGAAACTATTGATATTATGGCCAAAGCGGTTAAAGAAGTTACTTCAAGCAATAAACTGGTTGTGACTTTTTATGGTTATGCATCCGAATTGTCAGGTGTACCTAAAGGTCCGCAAATTACCGGTCATCTCGCAACGAAAAAACTTCTTAAATCTCCTTACATTGATATTATTGCCGCACCTATAAGCTATGGTAATAGAAGACCGGGCGGTATGGCAGCGTTTATGAGCGCTGCGGATTCTGTTCGCACTGCCGGGAAATTATGGTTTAATGAAGATGATACGCGAACGTATTTAAGTAGTACTCAGCATTATCCGACTTTACAGCAAACCCAGTGGTCGCATGACAATAGTTTTGCCAGAATATTATCGCGGCGGATGGGCTGCTGGTACATGGATTTGTTTAATTTGGGATGGCTGAATTCTACAGGTCTTTGGCAAAATATTTCTAAGTTGCAATCTATTTATAAAAGTCAGTTAGGCGTGAAATCTTCCTGGAATCCTGAAGTTGCTGTCATTATTGATGAAAGAAGTACATATTACCTTGCGTGTAATAATAATCTTACAAGCCCTTTATATTCTGTTTTAAGAACACGTCTTTATAGAATGGGCGTGCCTTTTAATATCTACCTTTTAGAAGATGTGCTTGACGGTACTGTTCAACTTCCAAAAGTCAATATTTTTCTCGGTACGTGGTATTTAACAACCGATGAAAGAAGTTCGCTTCATACCGCTTTATCAGGCAAGGCAGCGATATGGTTTCACGGTGCGGGATATATAAATGAAAGCGGAGCGGCAACAACAAATATTACTGAACTTACGGGTTTTTCTCTCGTTGAAGAATCCGGGTTGGCAAAAATAACCTGTGTTGCGAACAGTCCCTGGAATGATGGATTGACCGGTAGTTCATTTAAACCATCAATTTTTGTTTATGGAAGCGCTAATGTATTTGGAACAGCAGATCAAAATATAAATTACGATATTCGGTGGGCTATAGACGGCGGCACGGCGACTCAGCTTGGAACTTACAATAATGGTCACACCGGATTTGCGGTAATGGATTATCTTGGATATAAATCTTTTTATTGCGGCATTGCCGGAATTCCTTCTCAATTCCTCAGGAACGTTTGCAAAAATATGGGTGTTCACGTTTATGTTGATGATGATTATGTTATGGATACTGATGGTAAATTCTTCTCAATTGATTCTCCAAAAGTTGAATCGCAGGATATTGTTCTCAGTAACAATAATTATTTAACCTGTATGAATCTTGGAACTTTTAAAACTTCTTCCGGCGGCATTGTCAATGATAATTTTTCTTCTATTGGCGAAACAAGAACTTGCTGGATAGGAACTAACTCTATCGGCGGATTTGTTGATAACACTATTAATAAAGGTCTTTGGCATTGCGATAACTCTTACTCTGTTGTTTCGCTGATTTCTGATGACGATAATTCGAGCGGACGAACAGCAGTTAATCCTGTTTTGAACGAAGGGCATATTTATACTCACGTTACTGCGCCTATGTTAATACCAAATTCTCCAAAAGGAGGAAACTATTTCAGATTCGATGGTGTTGACGATAACATGATCGCGCAATCAGCGTGGACGGATGAAAGCAACACATTTTCCGGCAATATTTCGATGAGATGGTTGGATTTACCGTCTTTGAGCGATAATTACGATGGAATTCTTGTGTCTCAGCCATGGAAACTCTATTTACAAAATGACGGTTCCGGTAACGGAAAACTTTTGTTCAGGGTTATGAATGCGGCAGCAACCGGCTATACAGAATTGGAATCGACCGTTGTTCTAAGTTCAAATGTGTGGTATGATATCAATTTTGAAGTTTTTAATAACGCGGTTACGCTTATAATTAATGGTGATTCAGAGTCAACTTCTCTAATCGGCGGAATGTTGAATATTAGTTCAGATGTAATTGCCGGATGGGATGCTGGATCAGCTCATTATTTCAAAGGTGATTTAGATGAGGTGAGATTTGGAGCGGTTATACCGGAACCGTTTCTATTTATAATTTATAATTTATTATTTATCATTTGTTAT
>JAOZNZ010000341.1 GCA_029933535.1 bacterium
TGTCAGGTGTCAGGTGTCAGGTGTCAGGTGTCAGGTGTCAGGTGTCAGGTGTCGGAGAACCACCCCGCCCTAAAGGGCACCCCTTCCCGAGGTGAATACTCGGGATGTACCACATTTGTAAGGAGGGGAAATTAGAATAACGGACTGAATGGACGATGTGAACAATCGACATTTTTTGTTGATTGCGATTGCAATAGACCAAAAATAATGGTATAATAAAGAAGTGTTAAGCATTAAATCTCAAATCTGTCAATTGAATAGAAAATAGTTCACTTAATTAATAACGAATAAAATATACTGATTTTTTGCTATTACAAATTAAATAAATATGAATTACGAAAATGAATTAAAAACCGCATTATACGCGGTAACTAAAGCATGCAGACTTTGCGCGGGCATTCAAAACTCTCTTGCTGTCGAAGATACGTTAAATAAGTCTGACCGATCACCCGTTACAATAGCCGATTTTGGTTCTCAGGCAATTGTCAACCTTGTGCTAAGAAATGTGTATCCGAATGATGATTACGTTTGCGAAGAGGATTCCGATCAATTGCGCAAAGAAGAATCAACCGGGTTAAGAAAAAAAGTACATGTTAATGTTACAAAAATTTTCCAGACAGTCAGTGAAGAAGAAATGTTAGATTCCATTGATATCGGTTCAGGCGATTGTGATTTCAAAGGACGTTACTGGACACTCGATCCAATCGATGGAACAAAAGGATTCTTGCGCGGTGATCAGTATGCAATCGCCCTTGCTCTGGTAGTGAAGGGCGAAGTGGTTCTTGGAGTACTCGGTTGTCCTAATATGTTTTATGAGGAAGGAGACAAAGGAGTAATTTATTTCGCGACAAAAGATTTTGGTTCACATGCTTTGTCGATAGAAACAGGCGAAACAAAAAAAATAAATGTTGATACAATTTCCTCACCTGATAAAGCAATATTCTGCGAGTCGGTTGAGTCAGCGCACACCGCTCACGGTCAAAGCGCTGAAATTGCGAAATTGTTAAATGTCAATTCAGAACCATATCGCATTGACAGTCAATGTAAATATGCCGCGGTAGCCGGTGGTGACGCTTCAGTTTATTTACGGCTACCAACTCGGCCCGGTTATCAGGAAAAGATATGGGATCACGCGGCTGGGATGATAATTGTACAGGAAGCCGGAGGAAAAGTTACAGATATAAATGGAAAGGATCTGGATTTTTCAAAATCCAGTCAATTAACAGATAATTCCGGTGTAGTTGCAACAAATGGATTGCTGCATGATGTTTTTATTGAAGCGATAGAGAAAACTAAATCTAATTGATCTAATTGACCTAATTGATCTAATTAACCTAATAAATGACCAAACTAAGAAATCAACAGAATCGGCTTGACAAATGAATAAAAGTCTATTTTTTAAGTCTAATATATTAAACTTAGTGCCTTAGAGTCTTAGTGGCAATAATAAAATTGGGAGGATATTATGAGAATTACAACAACATTGTTGATTATTATTATGGCGTCCGGCATTGTTTTGGGTAAGTCAACCAAACAAAACAGCCGTGCATCCGCCAGTAAAGAGATAACGTGTAAGGAAATATTATCGAAGATTGACAGTACTGCCAGTTCCACGCATTCGTTTCAGGCGCTTTTTTCACAGACGGAAGTTGATTCTGTATTTGATGAGCTTTACGAATCGACGGGGATATTTTATTTCAACAAATTAGTTTCTACAGACAATCATCAAATGCCTGTATTTCAGCTTCGATTTGACTATTTAAAACCTGAGAAATCGATAACAATAATTGATGGAGGGAAGGTAATAATTTATACTCCTGAAATGTCTGAACCACAAGAATCATACATTATTGATGACATTAAAATGGACGCTTTCTTCGCTCCGTTTATTTCATCAGAACGCCTGCGGGAGCACTATGACATGGTAGTAACGGATAATAATCCGAAGAGAGTAACTGTTTTACTTTCTCCCAAAACAGATATGGTGAGAAAACATTTCCGGGAATTAAGAATAACCTTTAATAAAGCAAATTGGTTCCCGATATCAATTTATCAAGTAAAGCGAAATGGGCAGAAGATAACTTTCAAATTTGCCCGAATTAAAGTCAATCGCTCAATTAGTCAGGAAATGTTCAGCATGAAAGGTCTTAAGGCGAGCCTTCCTTCTCGCTCCCGCCGGAAGGCGAAGGCGAAGCCGAAGCCGAAAAAGAATCCGGGTCAGTGAAACTTGCGATTATCAATAAAAAAGCGCCGATACAGATAGAGCTATCAGCGATATTAAAAGCCGGCCAATGCCATTGACCGACATAAAAGTCAATAAAATCGATAACTTTATGCGGTGGAATAATTCTATCAATTAAATTACCGATTGCACCACCTGAGATAGCGCCTAAAGCAATAAGAACTTTATACGGCAATTTTTCATTTTTGTAAATCATCCATAAAATAAAAGCAACTGCGACAACAGAAAGCGAGGCAAAAATAACGGGAGCGTATTTTGCCGTAGCGAACATACTAAATGCGATACCGGGATTTTTTCTATGAATAAAATCAAGGTGATTGCTAATAATTTCAATTTGATGAGCGGCTGTTGGCAAAGCGTATCGCACCCATATTTTAGACAACTGATCAGCAGCAATTACCGAAAGAGAAATTATCCCGACTGTTAAAAAGCGAGATTTTATATTTTTATAAATGCTCACAGGTCGTATTTTTTCTTACAATCTATACAGACAATGGATTCAGGTTTGGCATCGAGCCTTGCATCCGAAATGCGCACGTTGCACAATTCGCAATATCCATAAAGTCCATCATCGATTCTTTTCATAGCATGTTGGATATTTTTTAATAATCTTTGTTCTGAAGAAGCAATATCAAGCATAACATCTCTGTCAGCCGAATCTGTACCTGCATCAGCTTCATGTGTTGAATAACCGGTTAAATCACCGGCAGCGTCTTTCTGGGATGTATTAAGGACTTCGCTTTCAAGTTGTCTCACATCGCCCAGTATTCTGTTTTTTTTCTCAGCCAATTTCTTTTTATATTTCTTCAAGTTTACATCGTTCTTCTTTTTAGGCATTCTTCCTCCTATATGTTAATCGAATTGTACTTTGTTATTCGTTATTTGTTATTTGTTATTTGTTATTTGTTATTCGTTATTCGTTATTCGTTATTCGTTAATTGTTATTCCCAAATAGCGTAGTTTGATTAGTATTTCTTAATATCAACCCATGACTGAAGTCATGGGTTAATAAATTCTAAATCCTTTAGGCCAATACCAACTACCAACTATTAACCAATAACTATTAACTATTAACTATTAACTATTAACTATTAACTATTAACTATTTCAGCACATCTTGCACACAGATCGGCATATTCGTTGTTTTGGCCAACGCTATCAGAATAATTCCAGCATCTCGCACATTTTTCACCTTTAGCTTTTTCGACGATTGTTTTCAAAGTTTTAAGTTCATGACCCACAGACCAGTTTTCCCTATTTCCTTCAGGAACAAGTTCCACTTGTGAGACGATAAAAAGTGCAGGTAATTCATTTTCGTATTTAGCAAGCAACGCGTTAAGTTTTTCATCCCGGGTATTAAGACTAACAGCCGCTTCGAGGCTCGACCCGATAATTCCGTCACGGCGTTTTATTTCAAGTTCTCTGAGTATTTCATCACGAACTGCCCACAGCGAATTATAATCAGATTCGAGCGTATCGTTAATATAATTTTCCTGTTTTTCCGGCCATAAGGCAAGATGAACAGATTTAATATTTGTGTCGTTGTTTTCCGAGGCGGAATTTTCGTGAATGTACTGCCACACTTCTTCGGCAGTAAAAGAAAGTATAGGCGCGATAAGTTTAGTAATATCCACGCAAATTTTTCTAAGAACAGTTTGAGCTGAACGGCGTTTTTTTCCTTCAGCCGCCTCAATGTATAGTCTATCTTTAAGGATATCACAATATCGCGCACTAAGTTCAACGGTACAAAAATCATGAATCAGATGAAACACGCGATAGAATTTATATTCATTATAAGCCTCAGTAACTTTCCCTCTAAGTTTTTCCAGGGAATGAAGCATATATTTATCCAGAGGAAGAAGCTCCTCATAATCTACCGCATCAGTTTCAGGATTATAATCGTGAATATTCCCAAGCAGAAATTTGAAAGTATTTCTTATTCTGCGGTAAGAATCTGCAACTTGTTTAAGAAGTTCCTGAGAGATTTGAACGTCCTGCATATAATTAACCGAACCAAACCACAGACGTAAGATATCAGCGCCCATTTTATCACAAACAGATGCCGGATCAATAAAATTACCTTTTGATTTTGATTCTTTTTCACCTGAAGCAGCTAAAGTCCATCCATTAGTAACAACCGTTTTGTAAGGTGGCACTCCGTTTAAACCTGTCGAAACCAAAAGAGAGGATTGAAACCATCCACGATGCTGGTCAGA
>JAOZNZ010000014.1 GCA_029933535.1 bacterium
ATATTGTACATAACGCGAAATTAATTATATCTTTTTTATAAAAGTTTGTCAAGAATAATTAAACACTACTAATAAAAATTTAAATCAATGATTTTTTAAGTTATTTTTCAAAAGTCAAATCGTTTTGACAGAAAAAGACGTTTCTGGTATAATAGCGAACTGTAAGATTTGGTAAATACAAAAAAATGTAATTTAATTAAGTAAAAAATGAATTGATTTTGCTATGTCTGAGACAGGCATTTTCTATTAAAAAAAAGGAAATTTTATGGCTAATCCTAAAAGAAAACATTCAAAAGCAAGACGCGATAAACGTCGCTCACATGATGCATTAACACCTGTTCAGACAATGAAATGCGATCATTGCGGTGAAGCAAAATTACCGCATAAAGTTTGCAGCGCTTGCGGTTATTACAAAGGTCGTCAGGTTTTAGCAGTTCGTATAACTGCTTAACATTAACAGCGTCTTGAAAAAAAGGCGTTGCCAAATTGCTATGCGAATTTCCATCGATGCAATGGGAGGTGATTACGCGCCAAGGGAAATTGTTTCCGGTGCGGTAGAGTATCTTCGTCAAAGAAGACCGAACATTCATCTTACACTTGTAGGCAATGCTTCAAAAATAGAAAAACGCCTTGGTGAAATTAAAGCATCAAATCTGCCAATTCAGGTTATTCATGCATCACAAGTAGTTGAAATGCGCGAATCTCCCGTTTTAGCTTTAAGAAAAAAGAAAGACAGCTCTATTTTAGTGGCAATGCGGATGGCCGGAAGAGGCGATGCCGATGCAGTTGTAACGGCTGGAAATACCGGCGCGGCAGTGGCGGCGGCAAAAGTTGAATGGGATTTACTACCGGAAATTGAAAGGCCGGCAATTGCGGCGCTTATTCCCGGACCTTTTGGTGCTACAGTGCTTGTTGATGCGGGCGCAACGGTAAATTGCAAAGCAAATCATTTGCTTCAATTTGCTCACATGGGAGCGTGTTACGCTCAAAGCATGCTGCACAGAACGCATCCTGTAATTGGCCTTCTCTCTGTTGGAGAGGAGGACGCTAAAGGAAACATGGTAACAAAAGAAGCATTTCGTCTTTTGAGGGAAAGCAAACTACAATTTTATGGAAATGTGGAAGGACAAGATGTCTTTTCCGGAAAAGTTGACGTAATTGTTTGTGACGGCTTCGTTGGAAATGTGGCACTTAAAGTGATGGAAGGTATGGCTTACGGTGTGCGAATGATGTTTGAACGGCACACGTATCCACAGACTTGGATAAGATCTTTGCAGAGATTAATGCTCCGTCCGTTGTTGTGGCGTGTCGGAAAAAAATTTGACGCTTCCGGATTTGGCGGTGCACCATTGCTTGGCGTTAGCGGAATTTGTGTTTGCGCTCATGGCAATTCGAAAGCGCATGCAATTAGCAATGCAATAGAACGAGCTCGGGAAGCTGTTTTACAACAGTTAAACGTACGTATTACAGAATCAATAAAAAACTAATGAAAAATTTACCTAAATTAGATAAACAAATCCCTGTTGAAATCGTTGGCGCGGGTTACTATCTGCCTGAACGAATTTTAACTAACGCGGACCTGGAAAAAATGGTGGACACAGATCATAATTGGATTACCGAGAGAACGGGAATTCATGAAAGAAGAATCGCTTCACCTGAAATGGCAACATCTGACCTGGCAATTCTTGCTGCAAAATCAGCGCTTGAAAATGCAAAAATGGAAGCCGAAGAAATTGATTTGATTATTTGTGGAACTATTACCCCGGATATGCAGTATCCAAGTACTGCGTGCTTTATTCAAAAAGGCATTGGAGCAAGAAATGCGTTTGCATTTGACGTTTCAGCAGCTTGTACAGGTTTTATTTACGCGCTCTCTACCGCTTATATGTATCTTTCAAACGATTACATTAAAACCGCTCTTGTTATCGGCGCGGAAAAATTAAGCTCTGTTACAGATTATGAAGATAGAAATACCTGTGTGCTTTTCGGCGATGGGGCCGGTGCGGTTATTCTGAAAAGAACAGAAAATGAAGGTTATGGATTAATTGATTTTATTCTCGAAAGTGATGGCAGAAATGTTGGATGGCTTGAAGTTCCGGGCGGTGGGTCACGAAATCCAGCGTCTGAAGAAACTATTGACCAGAGAATGCATTTTACAAAAATGAAAGGCAGAGAAGTTTTTAAATTCGCGGTTACCGCAATGAAAAGAACAACTGTCCGTATCGCTGAAAGAAATAATTTAGCCGCAGAGGATATTACCTGGCTTATTCCTCACCAGGCAAACAAGCGAATAATCGATGCTGCTTCACAGGCATTAGGACTTGATCAAAGCAAAATTCATTATAATATTCAAAAATATGGAAATATGTCTGCGGCCTCAACGGCAGTTGGACTTGCTGAAGTAATTATTAATAATGACCTTAAAAAAGATGATTATCTGCTTCTCGTCGCTTTCGGCGCGGGAATGACATGGGGATCAGCTTTGATAAAATGGTAATTTAAATATTTAAAGGAATAATAAATTGGCTGATAAAAATAAAATTATTGGAATTCTTTTCCCGGGGCAGGGAGCTCAATACGTTGGTATGGGTAAAGCTCTTTATGAGGAAAGTACTATTGGAAAAGCAATTCTTGATTCTGCTGACGAAGCACTTGGCGGCGGCTTTCTTGACACTATTTTTAATGGTCCGGCGGAAGAGGTTACTGCAACGAATATTTCCCAGCCGGCAATTTATGCTGTTTCTTATGCTGCTTTTAAAGTGTTTTCAGAAAAATTTAAAGGTACAATTTCTACCGTTGCGGGACTCAGTCTCGGTGAATATTCTGCGTTGACTGCGGCAGGGAGCTTACCTTTTACAGAAGGGATAAAGCTTGTCCAAATGCGCGGAAAACTAATGCAGGAAGCTGCTGAAAATAATCCCGGAGCGATGGCTTCTGTTATTGGACTTGAAGCAGAAAAAATTGATACAATTTGCTCGGGGATTGACGGTGCTTACGTTGCTAATTATAATAGTCCCGGGCAAACTGTTATTTCAGGAGAATCTGACGCGATAGCAAAAGCTTCATCAGAATGTTCTGATGCCGGTGCTCGCAGAGTGATTCCTTTAAAAGTGAGCGGAGCTTTTCATACTCCACTTATGGAATCTGCACGGAAAGGTCTTCAGCCATTGCTCGAAGCGATTGACTGGAAAGAACCTGTTTATACTGTTCTTTCAAATGTAACAGGAATGCCATACAGCAGCGCATCGGAAATGCCGGAACTTCTCGGCAAACAAGTTGTCGGGTCAGTACGCTGGGAAGACAACTGTCGATGGATGCTTTTTCAGGGAATTGAAAATTATTATGAAACAGGTCCCGGTAAAGTATTGCAGGGACTTATGAAAAAAATTGAACGTGCAGCATCGATAGTTTCAGTAGAAACACCGGAAGAAATAAAATCGGTTAATAGTTAATTGTTAATAGTTAATAGGCGGGGAAATAACGAATAACGAAAATAAATTGATCTAATTTCTAATTGACCTAATTGACCTAATTGACCTAAAGAATAACCAAATACCAATGTCCAACTATGGATAACGGATTTACGAATAACAGATAACGATTAACGATTAACAACCTTAAAATATGAGCTTTGATATTGATTTAAAAGGAAAAACAGCACTTGTTACTGGTGCCGGTCGCGGAATTGGACAGGCAATTGCTTTAGCACTTGCTAATGCGGGCGCGAACATTGCCGCAGTAGAACTTAAAAGTGAATTTGCTGAGGAAACAGTTGAAAAAGCGAAAGAACTCGGTGTGGAAGCAAAAGCTTATGGCGAAGATGTTTCTGATTTTGAGGGAATCCATAATACAATTAAGCAAATTCACGAAGATTTCGGGCAGATAGATATTCTTGTAAATAATGCAGGAATTACTAAAGATACCCTGATAATGAGAATGGGAGAAGAAGATTGGGACGCGGTGTTGAGAGTAAATCTTAAAGGCGCATTTAACTGCACACATGCCGTTACAAGAATTATGATGAAACAGCGTGCCGGACGCATAATTAATATCGCGTCAATTATCGGCCTGATCGGTAATGCGGGTCAGGCGAACTACGCGGCAAGCAAAGCCGGATTGATCGGCTTAACGAAAAGCACAGCAAAAGAGCTTGCGAGTCGTGGAATTAATGCTAATGCTGTAGCGCCGGGATTTATAAAGACAAAAATGACAGATGCTTTGTCGGATGAGCTTAAAGAAGCTATGATGAAATTAATTCCTCAAAAAACATTAGGAACAGCCGATGACGTGGCAAAAATAGTTTTGTTTTTTGCAAGTGATTTATCAAGTTATGTTACTGGTCAGGTCGTTGTTGTTGACGGCGGCATGGTTATGTAATTAACATTTATCTAATGGCAGAATGTCAAAGTGAGACAACTGTCGAGTATTAATAAAAAAAGGCGGAGAAAGGTTTTCCGCTGTGTAATTAACCTTCATAAATAAAAAGGAGCAATATTATGTCTGCAACTGCTGATAAAGTAAAAGACATCATCGTAAAACAGCTTGGCGTTAAGCCGGAAGAAGTAACTCCAGAAGCATCTTTTACAGATGATCTCGGTGCTGACAGTCTCGACCTGGTCGAAGTTGTCATGGCACTTGAAGAAGAATTCGATGGTCAAATTCCTGATGAAGCCGCTGAAAAGATTAAATCAGTTGGCGATGCCATTAATTTCATTGAAAATGAAATGGTAACTGACTAATTCATTAATTTGAATTATATATCTCACATAAATGAAAATTTAGTTTGAGATATAAGAAAACCGGATTGTATTCGTCGTCTCTTTATTAGAGACGCGAATGCGACCGGTGTAAATTAGAAACACAAAAACAGCTAACATTTCTCTATGATAGAGAGTGTTATGCTGTATTACTTTTATTAGAATATACCTATCAAAATTTGGAAAACCGAATGAACTCATTTTCTAACAGACGAGTCGTGATAACAGGTCTTGGTGTGATAACACCTGTTGGTAACACTTTAGATACTTTCTGGGACAGTATTGTAAATGGCAAAAACGGAATTAAGGCGCTTACGTGTGTAGATCCCGATAAATTTCCCTCTAAAATCGCCGGTGAAGTCAGGGATTTTAATCCCGAAGATTTTTTCGAACTGAAAGAAGCAAGAAGAATGGACAGATTTGTTCAATTCGCCGTTGCGGCAGCAGATTTAGCTGTTAAAGACAGTAAACTTAATATGGAAAATGAAGACCCGACAAGAGCAGGCGTTATCGTTGGCTCGGGTATCGGTGGACTTAATACTATTGAGAACCAGCACTCGCGCTATCTGAAACGAGGCACGCGTGCGATTTCTCCTTTTCTTATTCCTATGATGATTGTTGATATGGCTGCAGGCCAAATTTCCATCAAACAAGGAATGAAAGGACCAAACTTTTGCGTTGTTACAGCGTGCGCAACCGCAGCGCATTGTATTGGTTCGGCATTTAGAGGTATTAAATTCGGTGACGCTGAAATTTTTGTTGCCGGCGGATCAGAAAGTGCACTTTCTGACCTTGGAATGGGCGGTTTTTCAAATATGAACGCTTTAAGCACTTCGTTTAATGATGAACCCGAACGAGCCAGCAGACCTTTTGATGTAAAACGTGACGGGTTTGTTATGGCCGAAGGAGCAGGAATTGTAATTCTTGAAGAACTTGAACATGCATTAAAACGCAACGCACCGATTTACGCAGAGCTTCTTGCTGTTGGAATGAGTGGAGATGCTTATAATATGGTGGCACCGGAAACGGAAGGAAGAGGTGCCGAACAGGCAATGCGTATGGCTCTTAAACAAAGTGGTTTAAAACCTGAAGATATTCAATACATTAATTCACATGGAACATCAACTCCTCTCGGTGACATTTCTGAATCTCTTGCAATAAATCGTCTTTTCGGTCTACATTCAAAAGTAATGGTTGGTTCAACAAAATCAATGACTGGACATACTCTCGGCGCAGCCGGCGGAATTGAACTTGCCGCAACATGTCTTTCAATGAAACACGGAGCTGTTCCGCCGACTATAAATCATGAATTCCCTGACCCAAAATGTAATGTTGACTGTGTTCCCAACGAAGCGCGTAACATTCAGATTACGACAGCTTTAAGTAATTCCTTCGGATTTGGAGGTCATAATGCGTCAATATTGGTCAAAAAATATGAAGGTTAATAAAGATTAACAAACAAATTGCTACACTCTTCTTCCGGTATGATATTTATAAAACAAAACATAAAGATCTTACTAATTATTTCCGCTTTGTTTTTTTCATTCTATAGTAACGCGGAAACTAAATCCGATAAATTAATCGAGCAAGCGCTTTCCACTGCACAAAGCGGAGATACACAAGACGCAATCCCGCTTCTCGAACAGGCGGAAAAAAAACATCCCTTCCATTCTGCAAATTCTGAAATTCTTTTCCAACTTGGTTCGGCATACATTGATCTTGGACAATATGATAAAGCCGAAACTACATTTAATAAACTTCTCAAACGATATGGTAAATATGACGATAAAATTCCTCGTGTTGATTCAGCGATAATTGCTCAAGCGAGAATTATGACCGCAAAAGGTAAACATGACGAAGCAATTCGACATATAAAAGCTTTTCTTAAAAACAAACCCAAAAGCCCCGAGAAAGATTCCGCTTATTATCAACTTGCGGCAGCTTATATAGAAAAAGGTGATTACGAAGATGCAAAAAAATTGCTTAATCCCATTGCAGCAAATGAAAAAAATTCACTGCATGATGGTGCTATTTATCTCTTGGCAAATATTGCCGCAAAACAGAAAAATTTCAAAGAAACTGAAAAATTAATGGCTTTACTCGCCCGTACAGCAAAAAACAGAGACGCCAGAAATAGCGCTTTGTTTAAACTTGGTGATATCTACAGGCAAAACGGAAACTTAATTAAAGCTATCGACCAGTACAGGCGGATTAAAGCAACAGGGAATGACTCTGAAGCAAAAAAACTTAACGCGGGTATCCTTTTTGAAATAGCTCAAACTTATGAAAAACTCGGCCATCCGCTTGAAGCGCATATAGGTTTTAATGGTGTAGCAAAACTTTATTATGATACTGAACTTTCAACAGAAGCGTGGCATAGAGCGATTTTAAGCGATGCAGATTTTGGTAATTTTGACCGTGCGGAAAAATCGTATTTGGATTTTTTGAAAAAGAATTCTGATAAAGCGCCGGTTAATGATGTCAGACTTTATTTTGCGCAGCAGCTTTTTGAAAGAGAAGATTATTCAAATACGATCTACAACCTTAAAAAAGGATTAAAGGAATTCCCGGATGGCATTCACGCGGAAACTACTTTTAATTTACTTGGTATTACATATCTGACCGCTAAACAATTTACTGAAGCAGAACAAGCTCTAAAAGACTTCGCGAAAAAATTCCCTGACAGCGAGTTAGTTCCATTAAGCTATATTTATCTATCTGAATCTTTTATTGAACAAGAATATTACAGTCGTGCAATCACAACTCTTGAAAATCTTATAAACGATTTCTCTTATTCTGATGAAGCAAAAGAGGCTGCAGACCGCGTTCAGGAAGTTTATATGATTTATGCCGACTATCTTACCGCCACAAACAGATTTATCGCCGCAATTGAGCAGTACAGAAAGATAACAGCCACGAATATAATTGAAAACGCGGCATTCCTTATTGGTGACGCTTATATGCAGGCTGGAGAATATGACAATGCTTCAACAGCGTTTATGGATTTTGTAGGAAGATTTCCTGATAGCGAACTTGCTCCACAGGCAAAATTTTCTATCGGTGAAGCGCAAATGCAGGCGGAAAAATATGCTGAAGCAGAAAAAACGTTCAATTCAATTGTTTCAGGTGGACTTTCTGAAACAAATCCGGTTCTTCCTTATGCTCAATTACAAATCGCATTTTGTAAATATTATATGGATGATGTTGATGGAATGAGCAACGCGTTAGCAAAAGTTATTGAAAAATATCCTGTCTCAAATGAAGCCGGAGATGCCTACTACTGGATTGGTTATTTACTTAGAAGTGCTACTGAGTATAAACAAGCTGCGGAAACATATGATAATTTAATTGAAAACTTTCCAAATCATAATTATGCATCGGAAGCTGCATATCTTGCCGGCGAAAGTTACGCGCTTGACAATAATTTTGCTAAAGCCCTTGAAGCATTAAAACGAGCTTTTAATAAGTTCCCTTATTCAGGCTACGGTGTTTATTCTCTTGTTCGTGCCGGTGATATTTACAATCAAAAATTTAATCAGCTTGATACTTTTCTTACCGAAGCGGATAAACTTTCCGCAGAAAAACCTAATGCTAAAATTTATATTGATGTTTCTAAGGCAGGTGTTCTTATGCACGCTAACAAGCCTGATGAAGCGGCTGCTGTTATGCCTGAACTAACTATTGAAAACATAAAATATAATGATGTTCTTGGTTACGCTCTTGCTTTACAAGCGGGAATTCTAAACGAAAAGAAAGAATATCAAAAAGCCGCTGTAACAGCAGAGCAAGCAGAAAATATTTGTTTACAGAGCAATATCGGCCTTGATGAAGCTCTTTTCCAGCATGCTCGCTCTTTATTTTTACAAGATGATTATGAATCCGCAGAACAAATTTATGCAAAACTTTTAAGCCAATGTGTGGTTCCTGATAATTATGTTAACGCTGTCGCTCTGCTGGATCAGGCAGAATGCCTGATGAATTTGGAAGAATTCGACAAAATTATTAATTTGTGTGATCAGGCTATTAGATTAAGAAGCGGCGCCGAAATGTCCGCTCGAGCAGTTGTGTTGAAAGGTGAAAATATGTATAATAGTAATGAATATAAAATCGCTGCTCAATATTTCAAACGCGCGACAATCTTATATGGTAAAATTAAAAAGTATGGAATTCCCGCTTTTGAAGGACTCATAAAATCTTATAAAAAACTCGGTTTGACTGAGCAGGCAGCTGAAGCGCGGAAAAAATTTACCGAATTATATCCCAAAGCTCAAAAATGATAAATAAAGGAAAAATATTTTCTGGTTTTGCTGTTCTTGTTTTACTTACTGTAATTGCTGCAAATGCCGACACGCTTGTTTTAAAAAGCGGGAAAAAATATAATGGTACCATTTCCAGGTCTGCTCCGGGTAAAGTAGCCATAAGAACCCGACAGGCGAAGATGGAGTTTGATGATAGTAAAGTTAGTTTTAAACTTACTAAAATGACTCCTCCTAAAAACGCTGAAAAAGCTTTTAAGCTTATCAAAAATAAAAAATACGCTCAAGCTGAACCACTTTTCTCACAATGGCTTAAAAGATATAACGACCTGCCGGTCGTTTGGTTCGAACGCTCGCTTTATGGCGTGGGCATCTGTCTTGCAAATCATGGAAAAACTAAAGAAGCAGCTCCCATTCTTCAAAAATTACTTGATGAATTTCCGGAAACACGTTATAGAAACGAAGCAGAATATTGGCTTATAGAACTTCAACTCTCAGGCACACCCGGGCCTGAATTAGAGAAAAAATTAAAAGATTTAGTTAAAAATCCACAAACCAGTGACCGCATACGTGCTAAAGCGCATCAGGGCCTTGCAAAATATTACGAATCAATAAACCAACCGGAAAAAGCTCTCGAAGAATATGTTAGTATTATCGTTCTGCACGGCGATGTTGACGAGCTGCAGGAAGACACTCAGGCTAAATGTGCGGATTTATTTTTACAAGCCGGCCGAACGAACGAAGCTACATTTTATTACAAACAAATTATTGAAGCATATCCGAATACTGCCAGTGCGAAAAGTGCTGAGAAAAAACTTTTATCTATCAACAATGTTAAAGGAGATTAATTACAATGACAAGCATTATTAAAATTTTTGCCAAACGCGCGAAATACTATTCATTATCTATTGGAATTTTACTAACTCCGGCAATCCTTTTTGCTGTAACTAATGATGTGGCAGCGGCAGCTCCTAAGAAGACAAGCCTTTTTGAACTTGTATTTGTTCAAGGGGGTGTTTTTATGTACATTATTCTTCTGCTGTCCGTAGGTATGGTTTATTTGATCGTTGACGCGACAATGCTTATCAAAGAAGAAAAACTTATGCCGGCAGACGTAACTAAAAAACTTGATGAAGCTGCTGATAAAGTTGATGCTCAAGCAGCTCTCGCTTTATGCGAAGAAACTCCCTGTGCAATTACAAGAATCATCGGTGCAGGCCTTAAAGCAAAAAAACGCGGAAAACTTGCTATGGAAGAAGCTATATCTGAACATGGCGCAAGAGAAGCTTCGGCTATCAGAACCAGAATTTCCTACCTTAATACTATCGCGACTATTGCTCCCATGCTTGGACTGCTTGGTACGGTTTCCGGTATGATTAAAGCTTTTGGTAATATTGCTACAATGGGTATGGGTAAAGCTTCTGTTCTCGCTGATAATATTTCTGAAGCACTCATAACTACTGCAGGCGGGCTTGTTATCGCGATTCCCGCAATGGCAGCTTTTTTCTTTTTCAGGAATCGCCTGAATGATGTTATGGTACTTGTTGAAGATAAAATCGGCGAAATTATTGAAAAATTCGAACAATAATGAAATTTAAACAAATTAACAGTGAAGAAGAAATCGGATTTCAAGTCGCTTCGATGATTGACATTGTTTTTCTTCTGCTCATTTTCTTTATAGTTGCATCACAATTACAGGATTTAGAACTTGAAAAACAAGTTTCTTTACCTATTGCTGATTCCGCACAAACTAAAAAAAGTGAGGGAGTGCAGGAAATCCTTATTAATGTTCTGTCGAACGGGACTGTTAAAGTTAGCGGTAGTGTTCTACCTATGGAAAAACTTGCTGAAGAACTTCGCAAAGTTGCCGAGTCATCAGATAAAGATGAGAAAAAAATATTTATTCGCGGGGATAAAAGCGCGCATTATGGCAGAATGATGAGAATTATGCGCTCTTGTGCTGAGGCGGGATTGTGGAACGTCTCTTTCGCCGCTTTTCAGGAAGCAGAACAGAAGGAGCAGTATTAGTTACAATTGAAACGATTGAAATGATTGAAACGATTGAAATAAAATCGCCAAATCACCAAATCATTAAATCATTAAATGATAAAGATTAACGATTAACAGATAACGAATAACGAATAACAATTAACTATTAACGATTAACGATTATGGCTTTTCGAGGGTGTAGAGATGAAGAAACTATTGAAATGAATCTGTCAAGTATGGTGGATATTGTCTTCCTGCTGCTTATTTATTTTATCGTTTCGGCTAGTCTGATTCAAGACGAATCTGAACTTAAAGTCGCTATACCTGTCGATAATGAAATTAAAAAAGAACAACAGCTTGACTCGCCTGAAGAAGTAGTTGTAGATATTTTCCCGACAGGTGAAGTTTATTGGAATGGTCAGCCAAGCGATTCAGCGAAATCAATTGATTTACCGGAATTGAAAACAATTCTTTATGACCTGAAACAAGCGTATCCCGAGCAGCCGGTAGTTATTCGTGGTCAGCGCGACACGAAGCATCAGCGTGTTGTTTCTGTTCTTAACGCCTGTTCTTATGCGGGCATTGATCAAATATCATTTCCATCGGACGCAAGCGTTTTTGAATAAATTATGAGCTGGAAAAATTTTATAAAAAAAAGGTATAATATTGTACGCCAGTCAGAAGCTCTCGGCGCGTCTATCCTTATTCACGCTATTATTGCTGTGGCAATGGCTTTCGTTATTGTTTCAAGTTCAGAAACTATGCGTGATGCGATTACAAGCGTTTTCAGAAAACCTGCAAAGAAAAAAATTGAACAGCCCAAACCGGTTGTTATGCCGAAAAACATTCCGGTAAATATTCCTCCTCCTCCGCCTAAAATGAAGAAGATGCAAAAGCTGGAAAAAAGGATGGTGGTTAAAAAGAATATTAAAAGTAAATTACGACCGAAAACTCTTTCTTTTAAGAAAAAAACTAAAATTGACTTTAAAACAGCTAATAATCTCGGCAAAAATGTTAAAAATTTGATGTATCGCGATTATGCAGCAAAACACGGCGTCGAAGGCGGTGGAAAAACCCTTCGTGCTATTATTGATAAAATCGTTCTCGTATCTTATGAAGGCGGTGACTGGGACTGCGAATTCCATCACTATAAAGATAAAAAAGGGAAAACTGTAGTTGATTTTAAACACGGCTCACTTATAAATCTTATAAAGGAAATTGAGCGCAGAACTGACATAGAAGTAAAGAACAAAATTCCTGTTGTTGTTCGTGCTGATTCACCTGAAATTCATAACAGCCCGTTCGTTTATATTACAGGACATAAAGATTTTAAGTTAACTGATGCGGAAGTAGAAAATCTTAGAACTTATATTCTGCAAGGTGGAGCCATCGTTGCTAATAGCTCACTACCGGGAAGACGCTCGCGTTTTGATGTTGCTTTTCGTCGTGAGATGAAACGTGTGATTCCCGACCACGAATTGAAGCCAATTAATAATAAACACAAAGTTTTCCGCTCTTTTGTGGTTTTCAACGAAGTTCCGGTTGGAATGAATTACTGGCAGGAACCTATTGAAGTAATTGAAATTGACGGCAGGGTTGTCGTCATGTATAATCTTAACGATTACGGTGACTTTATGCTCGCTGCTCTTGATTCTACAGGTAACGCAATCAAATATGGACTCGCTGCTGACGCGGAAGGACATTTCCGTTGGCAGGGACCGAGGATATGGCATAATGAACGTAAACTTTATGCTAATGCGGAAGACTTTCCAACGACTCTTGACGCATATATGATGAACATCAACATTCTTGCATATCTTCTTACAAGATAATTTTATTTCCTATCTTTAAATTTTTTACCACATCAACAAAAGTCCCGAAAGGGCAAAATGATATAAAACAGGGCAACGCCCTGTGTAGAACCGACTACCCCAAATTAGCCCTGAAAGGGCGAGAGGAATTTCCCTTTGCTTTTTTAAAAATGAATACCGAACATCGATTAACGATTTTAGATTTTAGAAGGTTTATAAATCGAATATCAAAAATCGATGTTCCTTGTTCTTAAATCAAAATAAATGTCTAAAATATATGAATACACCTTATTCCCCCAGCCTAAGTCATAAAGAAGTTAGTGAAACTATTTCGCAACTTGGTATCAAAAAATCAAATACTAAAATTTGGCAGCTTCTTATATTAGGTATCTTAGCGGGATTGTATATAGGATTCGGCGGACAGCTTTTTTTAGTTACTCTAGCAAGCGGAATGGGCAAGGTTGCCGGCGGAGTAATGTTTAGCGTTGGTCTTATACTTGTTGTTGTAGCCGGAGCGGAGCTCTTTACCGGAAATGTTACGATTCTTATAGGAGTGCTCTCAACTGTTATTTCGAAAAGAAGAATGCTGAAAAACTGGGTTGTAGTCTATATCGGTAATTTCATCGGTTCTGTTATCTTAGCCTGGTTAGTGTATAAAACAGGACTTTTGGGCAAAGCAGGGGCTTTAAATGACCTGGGAACTTTATCAGTTAATGTGGCAGAATATAAACTGGCAATTCCTTTTTTCCAAGCTTTTATCAGGGGTATTTTTTGTAATATTTTAGTAATTCTGGCAATTATTATGGCAATAATGGCCAAGGATATCGCATCAAAAATATTATGCATTATATTTCCTATAGCCTGTTTTGTCGCCTGTGGTTTTGAACATTGCGTGGCTAATATGTATTTGATACCTCTCGGCCTATTGGCAAAAGGAGTACCTCTTTATAAGACATTTGTTATGTTTGATAATTTGATTCCTGTCACGCTGGGGAATATTGTGGGCGGTGTTTTTATTTTAACAATACATCCTAATAGAATTCGGCAGATAGGCACCCTTTTTAAGAAAAGCCATCCGGATATTAGGTAGTAATTAACATCTTAAATCGTTAATCGTTATTAGTTATTAGTTATTAGTTAATCAGTTTTCGCGAAGCGCTCGTAGAGTTTCGGGCGATATTCAATTCGATTTAAGAACAAAGTAAAATAGCTTTCGTTATACAAAAATATATAAAAACAGAATCATTTACAGCAGTCGATACATAAAATTAATAAATAAAAAGTTTCTGCTCAGTTCAATCATAAGATTAATAATATGGAAAACGAATTAATTACAGTTCGAACTTACACATACGAGCATGAAGCATATATGGCCAAAGTATATCTGGAAGAATATAAATCTCAAAATAATGATACGGCAGATAATTCAGAAAAGATATTTGGAATAATCGGGATGTTCCACTTTATAAAAAAGGGGATTAAATCCAAAATCACCTAACGAAGTAACACTGTACTCACGTTCACTCCAAACTCCAAAATATTCTCATTTTTTCCAGAATGAGGGGAGGAATAATACTAAAACAGTATATAATTCCAATCTTCCAAGCAGCATCGCGAAAGTCAGCAACATTTTGGCAGAGGGTGTAATCCATGAATAAGTGCAGGTCGCTCCTACTTTGCCCAGCCCCGGACCGATGTTTCCCAAAGCCGCGATTGAAGCTGATAAAGAAGTTCTAAAATCCATATTATAGTCTAAAAAACATAGAGCTAAAGCAACGGTCAAATAAATGGTTATAAAAAAGAAGAAAAATGACATTACTTTATGAAGTGTGCCCGAAGGAACGCGTTCTTTATTGAGTTTTACATTAGAAACAAGATGCGGGAACAAACATCTTTCAAGCTGAACTTTTCCATATTTAAGCAGTAAAATAACCCTTGAATTTTTCATTCCTCCACCGGTCGATCCGCCACATCCTCCGATAAACATAAGGGTTACTAATAAAATAGTAGCAAATGCCGGCCAGAGGTCAAAATTTGCAGTAGCAAAACCTGTTGTGGTCAATATTGATATGACTTGAAACACAGAATAACGTAAAGAATTAAATAAGCCGGGTTCAATTTCTAATCCGGCAGTAGTGTGAATTGTAATCTTACCGATCATCAGGAATCCGGCAATCAAAAGGGAAGAAAGAATTACCAGTCCGAAATAAAATCTAAACTCTTCATCTTTCCAGTGAAAAAGAGGTTTACCGCGTAACGCTTTGTAGTGTAGAATAAAATTACAACCTGCGAGAAACATAAAAATACATATTATGACATCAAAATATGTGCTGTTATAATAACCAATACTTGATTGCTGAGTTGAAAAACCACCCGTTGCGAGAGTACCAAACGCGGTACACCAGGCATCAAACATCGTCATATTGCCCATCCATAATAAAAAAACTTCTGCGACAGTTAATAAAAGATAAACCCCCCAGAGAATCTTTGCTGAGTTCGCAATTCTGGGAGTAAGTTGATCGGATGTTGGTCCGGGAACTTCAGCATTATATAATTGCTGCCCACCGATTCCTAAAAAAGGTAAAATTGCCAATGATAAAACAACAATTCCCATCCCGCCTAACCAATGTGTTAAACTCCTCCAGAAAAGCAGTCCTTTGGGTAAATCTGCAATACCATAGAGGAGGTTTTTTCCATTCGTAAGAAGCAGTTTATCATCTAAAACACTTGCCCCTGTTGTTGTGAATCCGGACATAGTTTCAAAGAAGGCATCATACCAAAACATATCTGAAATTATTATAAATGGTATACAGCCGAAAACAGATGCGACAATCCAACCTAAAGTAACAATGCCAAAACCTTCCCGAATTCCTAACTGAATTTTTTTATTTTTGGTTCTTGTCAGTAAAAAGAAAACAGAGCCAAAACTAATGGAAAAAGCAGCACTTATAAACATTTGAGCAACAACATCCTGCCGGTCATTCATCAACCACCCGACGACACCTGAGATGAGAATCATCAGTCCAATGACAACAACAAGAGCGGAAATAACATTTATGACAGCGCGTTTATTCATTTAATATTTTATGATTTTACGATGAACATGAAAATACATGTTACTTCGTTGGATACGATTTTATGATTTTCAATTAATCCATTAATCCACCAATCCATTAATCCAATATTCCATAAGCAAGAACCGGGCATTCGCCCCGAAACTCTCCGGGCACGCGGGCGCTTCGCGAGCCCATTCAACCTTAAACTTTAAACCTTAAACCTTAAACCTTAAACCTTCCTCATTAAGAGAACAGTTTTTTCT
>JAOZNZ010000342.1 GCA_029933535.1 bacterium
AGTCGATGTTATGCGCGATATGTGCTTCGTAATTATCAATATGTTCGTTGCAGGAGCAAATCGAAGCGGCAAAATAAAAAGAAATACGATGAAAAATTTTTAAAAGAGCTGAAAAAGATTTGATACGGAGTCGAGTTGCAAAACATTAAATGAATTGTATACTTATTTGAGTTTATATGTAAATCATTTTCAGCCTGTAATGAAATTAAAAGAGAAAATAAGTTGCGGGAATAAAGTGAATAATGTATAATATTAAAGTATGACTTTAGATAAATATGAAATGTTATTTGGAGTAGATTTTTGAATGGTTCTGCTGTTCATGGTTCTGCGTTTGTTTTATTAATGATGTGCCACTATGTCGATATTTCAGAAACTATTTTGAACACCCCAGGTCGAATCATAGATTTGAATTTATTTGACTTCGATCAATTTCTTCATCTGCTGAAGCGGCATATTTGTTACGAGTGCACCATCATGATAAAAAGCAACAAGTTTTAGCGGGCCGCCATTCAATGTTTTTTCCGCAACATTATCAGGACTGATCGTGTAACGTCCCAATGATTTTCCCGTTGGCCAATCTATATCGATATAAACGGTATAAATCAATTCTGAGCAGACAATTTTATCTGTTGTATCGACGTCAAAATTAAAATCATACTCTTTCCCGACCTGCCGCAAGCTCAAAACAATTCGTTCAGCTATTTTTTTCTCATCAAGTTCCGGACATCGAACAATGGCAATATCATCAATGTTCAAAAACATCTTCACGATTATAAAGTTTACCTTTCCGTGTTGCTACCATTCCAACTGAATTACCGAAAAGTTTGCTGAAGAGATTAAACTCATCTTTTACAAGTTTATGAATAGTATCATCGGTAATTGCATGCATGAATTTCAGTTTTTGGCCAATAACAAATAGCGGTGAATGACGGCGTGTCATTTTATAAGAAAGACTTTGTTCGATTGTTGCATTAAGATATTCTGAATTTTTATCTTTCGAAAAGTCTGCCTTTTTTCTTTTCTCTTCGTAGAATTTCATCGCATCTCTCATGCGGTTTCTGTTCCTGACAGAATTATATGATTTTGTAACTTCGGAAAGTTTATTTTCGCGAATCTTATATCCTGCCGGACAATGGTAGTTTTTTTTTGATTTTTTCTTTCAACCGTTTGGCAATTTCAATAGCTTTGGCTCGATGCGCCAAAGATTTTTCAGCCAATAATTTATATTTGTCAATAGTGTTATCTAATTCCCGGCAAAGTTTTTGATAAGCAGATTCTTTCTGTGCAGGTATTGTTGAGACAGAAGTTCCTGCTGACAGTGCAAAAGCAGAAAGACTTAAAAATGCGGTTATACAAAAAATAGTAAAAATATTTTTTTTCATATGGTAAAATTGTTTGTAAAATTATTCTGTCACAAATTATTCTGTCACAAAAAAACTAGTGTCATGTCAAGTTTGTAATGATATACAAGCAAACACAAATGTGGCTGCAAGCGAGGCACGAGCTTGTGGACTCCACCGGCTCGCTCCGCTCTCCGGCAGCTACATCCTTTTTGATAACTTTACGGCGTTGACATGACACTAGTTGTTCATTATAATATTTTTTTACGTCTTAAAGATTCATGAATCTAGTGTAATGTCAACCTTGAAATGACGATAGAAGCAAACAATTAACATAAACAATGTAGCCGCGAGCGAGGTACGAGCTTGTGGACTCCACCGGCTCACTTCGTTCTCCGGCAGCTACATACTTTTTGCTAACTTTACAGCGTTGACATGACACTAGTGACAGAATAATTTGTGACAGCAACGAAGTAGCGCTGTAATCACGTTCATAATTAAATTGTATTATTATGGGACAGTAATGTTTATCATATATGAAACAACTATTCCGGAAGGCACGGCATCATCATTCTTAAAATAATTGTAAAAATTATAAGGAGCAGCATTGATACAAGAGATGACAATAAGAAAATTTCATTTCTCTTTCCGGGAAATGCGACTCTTAACCATGTTGCCACAATTGTTGCGATAGAAATATACAGATTCTCAATAACAAAATTAGAACCACTAATTCCTAATCCAACATTAAAAAATATTAATAAATGCCATGTCAACAATCCGTAAACCGGCATTCCATAATCCCATTTGTACCAATGAACCCGCTTTCTAAAAAGGAACCAGGCTGGAAAAGAAAATGAGATTATCGACAATATTAATATTGGGTAAAGTAAAATCAATCTGTTAAATAAAAAGTTATGGTTGTTACAACACGAACAGTTTTTTCAATCTTCTTCGTGTCCTCGTATTCTTCGCCAACATCACGAATATAAAAGCTTCCTTGATAAGCACTTCTTATTCCACCGACTTTTACATCCGCGTTTTTGGCAAATTCATTTGCGGCAATTCGAGCATTTTTTGTTGCTTCACTCAACATTGCAGGCTTTATCTCATTAAGTTTTGTAATAATAATCTATTACACCAATTTCAATCTCGGTGTCATCAAATCCACTCTCTTTCAGTAATTTAACAATGGTTTGTTGAATTTTCTCGGCTTGCTTGTAAAGTTCCGGAATTTCCGCACGCGTTTTCCCTGCAACTTTATATTCCAGTTTCCAATTGGCAATATCTGATTCCACTCGCCGTTCAGCCAATCCTTTAGCTTCTGCGGTGTTAATCGCGACTTTAGCATTGTACATAGTTTGACTAATAAAGTATCCGCTGACAGCCATTCCCAATGCTAAGAATATTCCGAGGGAAAATATTCCCGATTGTTTAATTTTCATATTTTACACCTTAAATTTATTAGTTTCTAAAATGATTTTGTAAAAACATTATCCATTATATTAAATTCAATAACTCAGGATTTTTCTCAAGAAAAGTTGTTTGCGCATCGACATTTTCTTTTAAAAATTCAAAATCAGGCGAAATCAATTGACTTTCAGAACGGTATATTTCTCTATAATAACCCCCTTCCGGATGAGGGATTAGTTCCAATACGTCAATTAATTTAAGAGCTCTTTCGTTCATTTATTTTTCACGAAGTTTGGAAATAAGTTCAGAAACAAGATTAATGGACGCTTCTTCTTTTTTTAAAGTTTCTTTTAAAATTTCTGTTTTTTCTTCCGAAGGCATTTCTTTATTGCTTACTTTGGATAACGCAGAAGATATCTCCTCATAATTTTTGCTTAATTTTGATGCTATATCCGATGTCTGTGGATATTTCTTTCCTATTTCTTCAAAATAAAGAGATGCCATTTTCCTGCACTCGCTCCAAACGGTCGCGTTCCACCAATTGCCATGTGTAGAGCCATATTTCTCCACAGCATTTATCCAATTATTATATGCGTCCGGACCCACTCCATAATTTTTTGAGCTATGTTTTTTCGGGTATCGAAACAGGTCAACAGCATAGTCCAGACTTGCAAGAACAGCCGTTTTTTCATCGGCAGGCTCGCACTTTGCTATTGTGTAAAAATTTATGTGAATTTCTTCCCCCAATTCTTTCCAGTTTTCAAATGTCAGTCTTGGCGGTGGAAATTCCTTGTTTTGCGGCCAGGGCTGTTCAGTTAAAAAACCGGTAGAATCATATCCTGTTATCAACTGATTTTCCATATTTAAAAGTGAGCATGGATTTTTTGAATCTAAAGCTTCCCGAAGTTTTAATTCCACGGCTTTTCTTTCTTCTTTATTGTTTTCCGGTGAAAAGAAACCCAAATCATTCATTTCTATTCCGAGGTTTTGTATAAGAATAGATGCCGGCTCACGATTCCAGCAGTAAGGTCCACTGGGGCAAAGCTGCTCATGAATATTGATCAAAAAAGCGTGCCCGGATTTCCCGAAAGTTTCAGGGGTTGTATATTCAAGCCCATAGTAATCTAAAGAGCCTTTTACTACTCCCATTAAAGTGGTATTTAGGGGAGGCATTTTCAAATTATTAATCTTCTTTTCTTTAAACACCTCATCCAACCAATCGAAAAGAATCTCAGCCATAAGAGTCCTGTTTTCTCCTATGCAATGTGAGGATGCGCCTTCATTTTCAGGAGTAATTACTAATTTTTTATTTTTTGTTCCAACGTTATCCATAAATTCTTTCTGCTGACGCTCGGTTTCTTCATTGGCATATTCTCCGGCCCCAACAATATCCAAAACAGGACAAGTCACCTTTGAAGGGTCAAACTGAAAATCTTTTGTTTGTTCAACCTGCCCTTTGACATCTTCAGGATCAAGCCCCCAACGCCAAGCCACAGCTGAAGTTACAGCTTTTTTAAAAGCAGGCCATTTATCAATCTGTTCCTGCGTATCTTTTGCGAATGGCATTTGCTTAAACATAAGATAATTATCCACCACCGCGCTGCTAACGGCAAGGGCTTTAATTCGTTTTTCAAAACACGCTGCCCGGGGAACAAAATAGCCACCGTTGCTAATACCATAAACAGCAATTTTTTCAGGATC
>JAOZNZ010000343.1 GCA_029933535.1 bacterium
TCTTTCGATTCTATAAAACCCGGCGAAACTAAAACTCTGCTCAATGTAAAAGGTTCCGGTACTATCCGGCGTATGTGGATGACTCTAAAACCGATAGATAAAAAAATGCTTCGGTCGCTGAAATTGGAAATGTTTTGGGACGGAGAGGACAAACCGGCGGTTTCTGTTCCGCTTGGAGATTTTTTCGGTGTATCGGTTGGTGTAATGGTTCCTTTTGAGAATTCGCTTTTTTCTTCCCCGGAAGGAAAATCTCTTGTGAGCATAGTTCCTATGCCGTTTAAAAAAGGCGCGAAAATTACCATCAAAAACGAATCCGATAGACTTTTGGAATATTTGTTCTATGATGTTAATCTTACTCAGGGCGATAAACATGATAATGAAACATTATATTTTCACGCAAGCTGGCGGCGCGAACGTTGGACTACTCTTGAAAAAGATTTTAAAATCCTTCCAAAAATAAATGGCGAAGGAAGATTCCTCGGCTGTAACATTGGCGTGAATGTAAAATCCGGTCACGAAGGTTGGTGGGGTGAAGGTGAAATAAAAATGTATATTGACGGAGATTCAAAATATCCTACCCTTATCGGTACGGGCCTCGAAGACTATATCGGTGCAGCATGGGGACTTGGACAGTATGTCAACCTTTATCAGGGAAGCACCGTTTGCAATCACAAAGCTCTGTATTACTCTTTTTACAGATACCATATTCCTGATCCTGTTTATTTTGATGAAAATTGTAAGGTTACTATTCAACAGATAGGCGGTGGAGGTAAAGTCAGGGTAATGTCTATGTTTACAAACGAAAATGTTAACATTAAACCTATTACTGTCGATAAAGGAGCAAAAGGATTTATAAAACTTCTCGAACTTGAAACTGTACCAAAGATAACCGATAAAGATTTTCCTGAAGGTTGGGTGAATTATTATCGCGAAGATGACTATTCTGCTACCGCGTTATTTTATTTAAAATCACCAACTAACAAATTACCGCCGCTTGCTCCGCTCGAAAAACGGATTGAGGGAATAAAATAAATTGGCCACATAAAACACAGCTAACGAAGTAACGTGTACTCACGATCAAGACATGGAAGTTATTAATATAATATCTTTATAATTCAGTTTTTTATTTAAAAAACCAAATAGTTTGCAATTCGAGAACTAATATGATATACTATGTTCAAACATTCAAACATTTAAACAATAAAACGTTTTCCGCAGAGGGGAAAACTCTTAGGGCCGTAAATAAATAAGTTTATTTATTTGTAAATCCTTAAACTAACATAAACTAAACATTCTTGTTTCCCTGCAAAATAAGAAAAAACAAATAAGGAGACAAACTATGAAAAAAATTCTGATTTTCTCAATGATGGCTGCCATGTTCTGCGTGAACGTGAATGCCGCAACACTCGCCTACTGGAGGTTCGAAGATGGAACTAACGGAACAGCACATGCTGGTGACAACGATTACTGGTATGCAGATTCATCAGGCAATGGCAATGCTATGTCAACCGTTGACTCGGCATCAAGACCAATTGCAACAAATGATGTACCGTTTTCAGTTGTTCCTCAAACCGCACAAGCCAACAATCTCGCCCTTGACTTTGGAAACTGGAACAGCTACATTACAACAACCGGCAGCAAGATGATTGACACTAAAAATCTTTCTAACGGTTGGACAGTAGAAGCTTCAGTAAAGTTTCATTCTCTGGGTGCTGGTTGGCCGGGAGTAATAACTAAAACCGGTAACCCACCAGGGCCGGGTGCTCCTCCACTTTTTATGAAATTGATAGTTTTGTCACCGGCGTTTTTGCAATGTGATTTTTTTAGTGACGATGGTGCGGAACATTGGTTTGACGGACGTTCCGGATTTGGTGGAGCCGGAGAACTTCCTGTTGTAGTCGACACATGGTATAATCTCGCTTTTGTGTATGACGGAACAAATGTAGCTAAATTTTATATTAAAGAAGCAACGGACTTAGCATACGAATGGGAAGCGACTTCACAGCAGAGCAATATAGGCGATGCTACACTCCATTGGGACGAGCCATGGGTGGTAGGCTGTGGAATGTGGGGCGGATCACTGCTGGATTATGCCGATGGCGTAATTGATGAAGTTCGTATAAGTGATGAACCTTTGGAGTCTGCACAGTTTCTCGCAATTGTGCCGGAACCGGGCTTAGTAATTGGCGGAATCGCACTTGCTTTGCTTGCGTTTCGCAAAGTAAACCGCACTTCTTAGTGCGATATTTTATGTGGAGGGACGTTGCCGTGCCCGGAGAATTTCGGGCTCTCAACGTCCTAACCAGCGAAAACATTTATCCTAAAAAACGCAGTTGAAATTATAAAATGGTCTCATTTACACTTTTGCCAGGTCAAAATTTCTGATATCAATTTATTAATAAAAAACAACAACGAAGGAAATGCAATGAAAAAAATTTATAAATTATTACCATTAATCGCAACTTCAATATTAATATTTTCCGTAACTCAAAAAACATCTGCCGAAACTATTGCTTATTGGAGATTCGAAAATGGAGAGGCAGGCGTGCAGCACACCGGCACTAACGATGATTTTTATGTTGATTCGACTGCAAATAGTAATGCTATGTCGAATATACCTACAGAAGATGCACCGACAGCAACAGATGACATTCCATTTTCTACTGTACCTGCAACCGGAGAGCCCAACACTCTCGCTTTAGATTTTGTTCCGAATAGTGTTATTCTTACACAGAATGACATAACAAATAAAATGGTGGATTCTTATGTTTTTTCTAATGGTTGGACAATAGAAGCTACGGTAAAATTCAATAATCTTACTCCGGGCTGGCCTGTTATAGTTGGCAAAGACGGAAAACCTGGCGCGGGAGCTGCTCCGCCATTTTTTCTTAAATTAATTAATCTTGACCCACCGTTCATTCAAGCTGATTTTTTTAGTAATGATAATGTGGAACACTGGTTTGACGGCCGCAATGGATTTGGCGGCTCGGGCGAAACGGAAATTTTTCCTGATAAATGGTATAACCTGGCAGTAACTTATGACGGTTCCAATGTCGCGAAACTTTATATCCAGGAAGAAACTGATATTGAATATGAATTGGAAGCGACTTCTCAACAAAGCAATATAGGACCTGCTACATTTCCCTGGGATACTCACTGGTCAATTGGCCGCGGAGTATGGGGTGACGCAGCATCCGATTGGGTAGATGGCATAATTGACGAAGTTCGTATCAGCGATGTGCCGCTTCATCCGACTCAATTTGTTGCTTACACGCAAATTCTCATTCCTCAACCTCCGTCTTTTAAAGAAATAACTTATTTTCCGCTTCCAGATCCTTTGGATACAGATGATGTAACAATTTCCGCCAATATTACAACATTGAATTCAATTCTGACAAATGCTACTTATGAATATAAAGTAGACGACGGAAGCTGGCAGGGACCGTTTCCAATGGTAACAAACACAACTCCGAATGTGTATATAGGCAGCATAGTCAGCCAGGTTCATTATTCAGTAGTTTCATTTAAAATGAGAGCCGAAAATACTGATGGAATGTCTTCTACTACAGAAGTTTATAAATATACAGTTTGTGAAGATATTCCCTGGAAAACTGTTCTTGTTTCAAGCAACGCGATTGGAGGCGGATATAATATGGCTTCTATGTCTGTTGCCCCTGACGGCTTTGCGGGATTTGTTTATAGATCGGCAGTAGAAAACAAAGCTCAATATATTGAAGAATCCGATCTTGGCGTTATGAAACCTCCGGTAAACATTTCTATTGATTCAGAAGGATATTTTTCCGATATTGTTTTTGGAACAAATAACGAACCGCGAGTAATGCTCAGTTATGATGTTGATAACGATGGAGGGATTACTTTTGTTCAACGGACAAATGACGCGTGGACAACCCCGATGATGATTGTAACAAATTATTTTAATGAGTATCGCGGTGTCATAACTATAGCTCCGGATCAAAAATCAAGCGTTCTTTGGTATCAGGATGATGGTTGGTCAGGCGAGTTGATTGACATTAACTTAGCCGGTGATTCATATTCTTCGGCGGAAATAACAAATGAAATTGCGGTAAAACCGGATGCGAAAATTCCTTTCGGAATGACTGTCGGCGCGGACGGGATGTGCAGGATCGCCCTTTCTACTCTTGGTGTAATTTCTTTCGGTACAGAAACAGACGCGGATTCCGGGGACTTCGATTGGGAAATTCTTGCTTCAAGCAATGTGTACATTATACAAATGGGATTTGCGCTTGATGCAAATAATAAAGCTTATATTGCCTGTTGTGATAACACCACAATTCCGGCAACCACTTTACTTTTTGAAAATTCAAGCGGTTCATGGTTGAGACATTCTCTTGGTTCAATAGATTATTGGTCGCATTGTGCTATAGCAATCAATCCTGATGATAGTTCTGTCTGGGTAGCAC
>JAOZNZ010000344.1 GCA_029933535.1 bacterium
GGGCTTTATGCCATTGCCGCTTCGTGGCAATTATTGCTATTTCATCTTTTCGAGTAACCTCTAATTAAGTTGATCTGGAATTCTTGAATAGCGCGTCAACAATATCATGATGCATATCCGCTTTGGCACGATCACCCCTCTGACGGTAAATAAGCGATAGCCAACGGTGCGCTCTAATTAATCCCGGCCTCATAGAAACAGCAACTTCAAAAGCCTGGATCGCACGGTCTGTCTGTCCCAGCCGGATAAGCGCGACACCAAGCTGGAAATGCGCGAGAGGCTGCTGATGGATAATTCCTACAGATCGCAAAGCTGCTTCTGCGGCTTCAGAATATCTTTTTTTGCGGAGACAGACAACCGCAATTCCATGATAAGCCCTGCTGCTGTCGGGATCAATTTCAAGTGCGCGCAGGAAAGCGCGTTCCGCGGCATCCCAACGTTTCATTCTCAAATATAATCTTCCGATTTGCTGGTGAAGTGAAGGCAGCCTAGGTTCGGCTTTTTCTGCTTTGAGCAGAAATTCAAGTGCTTCATCATTTTTCTTTTCCGCCATAAGAAGCGAGCCCTGCAAAAGGTCAAGCTGCGCTTTACTTACAAAGTCTCTTTTTTCTTTTAATATTTCTTCCGCTTCGAGTCTGGCTTTTTTTTCTTCTTTAGTTTCTTTTTTATCAGAGTTCTTTTGTTTTTCTTTCTTATCTTTTCCGGTTTCTCTATCTTTTTTCAACTCTTCGGCGGTTTCCTTTGCTTTTCTTTGTTCATTCTCAATTATTTTTTCGATAACTTCCCGGCACTCTTTTAGTTTTCCGGCTCTCTGATAACATTTAGCAAGATGAAATGCAAACCTGCGCTGGTTCGGAAGATCTTTATTAAGCTTTTCAAGAATAGTTAATGCTTTGTCGCTCCGATCGGCATCAAAAAATGCGCGTGCGAGGTTATACTGCGCTTCACGAACAGTTCTTTCCACATTCTTCGCGTTGTCCTCATCCGGCGGCTCAATATATCCCAAAGCGATCATCTGTTCCATAACGGCTTGCTCGGCAAAAGGGTCTTCCTGAACCTCATCAGGAAGCATACCATCTTTTCCTTCAACATTTTCCCAGCTATCGATCATCTCCGGTTTTATTTTTTCTTCAAAGCACTGAGCAAGAACATGTCCGTCAACATCTTTTCCGACAGGCAGGCCAAAAAGAGTAAGAATTGTGGGCGCAATATCCAAAAGTGTCGCGCCATATATCCTCTCATCTTTTTTTATGTTCTCCCCTTTCATTACAAAAATCCCAAGCGGACGATGCTGAACAGCAGGCCCTGCAGGCTCATGCGGAATACTTTTCGGCCGCAAATGGTCGGAATGAAATCCATGGTCGGAAATTAAAATTACCGTTGTGTCTTCTCCGGCAAGCGAGAGTAATCTTCCAAGCATCATATCGTGATATCGATAACCGCTTTCAACGACGCCTTTATACATTTCAAACATATCTTTATGTATGTTATCCATTTTGGGCGGATGATAATTCATAAAGCCGTGACAAAAATGATCTATCGCGTCATAATAAACCGCCATAAAATCCCACGGCTCATTTTCCATTATCCAGGTTGCCGCGGCATGAACAGTCGAGCATTCGGCTATTATTTTCCCCAAAGACGCAAGGCGCTTATCTTTATCCTGGTCTATTTTTGCCGCGTCAGGCACAAAAGGAAGAATATGTGCTTCGGTCAGCTCTCCGGGATGAATACGCAAATCAGCCAAAGTTTCCTTTAAGTGCTCGGGATAAACTGTTCCCGGAGGCATTGCCCATGGCTTTCCTAATTCATCGTGAACGTGATGATAAAAGTTGGAAACGCAAACACCGTTTATCGGTTCAGCCGGATGCGATGGCCACCAGCCGATCACATTTGATTTGAAATTTTCCTGCGATAAAATATTCCAAAGAGCTTTAACTTTTCTTGATCGCGAAGATACAGGGCGAATTCCTTTTGCTTTTCCTTTAGGATTAGGTTCCGTGAATCCCAGAATCCCGTGCTTGTCAGCACGCATTCCTGTCGCGATAGACGTCCACAGCATTGGAGAAAGCGGCGGATTAAGAGTTGCCAGATTTCCCATAACGCCGCCATTGATAAGGTATTCCAGCGCCGGCATTTTTCCCGCGTCAAGAAGCGGATTAATAATTTTCCAATCAGCTGCATCCCAGCCGATAAGCAAAACTTTTTTAGATAATTTTTTTGACATAATATTTTTAAGAAAATAACAAAAATCAAAATACAAAAAACAAATAAATCGCAAAAAAAGAAAAAATCAAAATACAAACGAAAAAAGTACACCGCTTCGACCCGAAGCGGGCTGTTTATCAAAAAGTTAAAGCATATTTTCTGCGAACTTGATTTTGTGAACTCCCGCTTCGGGTCGAAGCGGGCTACCCAAATAAACAAAATACCTTTTCGCGCACCTTTTAATTATATTTTCAAAAAAAGCACTCGATTCTTAATATGAAGAATCGAGTGCTATATATTTTTTTAATGTTCTCATCCTCTCAACTTCCTAACCACGTTTCCGGTGTGGCAAGCTTCTCAATTTAGTAGGTCCTTGCCTTCATCCCGCACCGGGAACCAGGCATTCGCCCCGAAATTCTCCGGGCACGCGGTCAAGAGTGCGGTTTACTTTTTACGCCATGCGCATAGTCCTGCAGCGCCAAGTGCAAGCAAAGCAAGCGAACCGGGTTCAGGAATCGCGCCTGCGGTTATTTGCGCGTCCGCTACATCTTCATAAGCATAGCCTGTGATTGTCGCGGAAGAAACATCAGAAGGCACCTGCACCTGAATCCAACCGTAATGTGTGTTCCCACCAATATCAAATCTCACACCAAGGTATTTATCGGTAGTATTATAAAAACTACCATAACCGGAACTAAACGAAGTAAAAGCCATATTGCCGTACCAGGTCGTTCCAGTAAGATTATTATGTCCCCATTGTGTACCACTAACATTATCTCCATTGTTGAGAGCAAGAGCACCTGCTGCTGCTGTACCGCCGGTTCCCCATCCGCCACCACCGCGCCAAGAAGCATTAGCGGTATTATAAACTACATCCACGCGATCATATGACATGCCAAACGCGATAGTGAATTCAGCACCGCCACCGTCAAAATCAATATCAAGTGTTTCGCCGTCATCATCTAATACTACGCCTGCGCCAAGATCGGTGTGATGGATAGCGGCATTAACACCGGCAGCACCGAGAAGCACGGTTCCTGCAGCTATTGAATACGCGATAAGTTCTCTTTCGAGTTTTCGTGATTTTTTATTTTCGAGAGTATTTTTTTTAGACATGAAAGTTCCCCCTTTTTTAGTACAATAATATTTTTAGTACGATAATAGATGTAAGATATGGAAGTAATTATATCATATTCAATTTCAAAAAGCAACTTATCCACACCCCATTCCGGCGACTATTCCCGGTATGCCACGAACAAGTCTTTATTAATAATTTATAATCTTTTGATTTAGTCGCCGGAATTGGGCCACAGGACACTACCTGTTCTTCCGCCATGCGGCAAGCCCTGCTGCACCAAGAGCCAACAAAGCCAATGAGCCGGCTTCCGGAATTGTTTGTCCCGCGGTTATACTTCCGTCTGCGACATCATTATAGGCATAACCTTTAATAACTGCATTCGTAGGCATTGAAACTCCACCGACATCGACTTGAATCCATCCATAATGTCTGTTAGCCCCGATATTAAATCTTACTCCAAGATATTTTTCGGTAGTATTTATAAAACTGCCACCGTCACCTTTAGCGGTATTAAAAGCCATGTTGCCATACGTGCTTGTCATTTCGTGAGTGGCTTCATGTCCCCACTGAGCTCCCCCATTAATCGTTTGACCGAAATCAAATGCTACAGCTCCGGCAACTAAAGTGTCGCCCTGGCTCCATCCGTTTCCGCCACGCCATGAAGCGTTGTCAGACCTGAAATCAACATTCACACGATTGCTATAAGTGCCGAAAAACACCGCGAAATTAGTCATGCCATCAGCAGTGTCAAAATCAATATCAAACACGGCGCCATCTGTGTAAAGATTTATTCCTTCGCCCAGGTTTGTGTATTGAATCGCTGCTTTTAAAGAAGAAGTTCCGAGAAGAGCTGTTCCGGCGGCAAGCGAATAAGCGATTAACTGTTTTTCAAGTTTACGATTTTTTTTATTTTCGAGTGTATTGTTTTTTGACATAAAGTTTCCCTCTGATTTAATTTTTACTGTTGGATTTAATGAATATAGTATCATTTATATGTAAAAATTACAATATCACGAACAAATCAAAAAAAATGTCGATTGCAAATGCAACCGACATTTTTTGTTGAATAATAAACACTAAAATTAATCTTATTTATCAAACTTAGCTAACGCTTCAAATGAATCCGCTTTTAAAGCAGCTCCGCC
>JAOZNZ010001004.1 GCA_029933535.1 bacterium
CATTACTTGACTACTACAAAATCCCGTTTTCGATGTTTACAATAAGACTTTATTACAACAAAGATTTATATAAGAAAATTACCGAAAAAGATGAATTGCCCAAAACTTATGAAGAATTATTAGATGTTTGGCAGGAAACAAAAGATTATGCAGTGAAAACCGGGAAACCTATTGTGCCGATTGCAGGAAGTAAATTTCAAAGTGCCGTATTCGAAATTAAATTTCTTCCAACATTTTTATATACTTTAAACAGAAAATATGATTACGATTTTAATGGCTATGTTGACAGATATGAAGCATGGCGTGCTTTCAAAGAAAAAAAATGGAACTTTCAAGCCCCGCAACTTATTAACGCATGGCAATGTATGTCAGAAATGGCTCAAAATTTTCAGGACGGATGGGTTGCCGCGCAGCGCGATGATGCAGCATTTATGTTTGTTCAAGGGCGCTCATTAATGATTGCATCCGGTTCCTGGGATGCGGCAAGTTTAATTGATCAGGTTGGCAATAATTTTAAAATAGGGGTTTTTGATTTTTTAATTCCAACAAATCACCCTGTTTATAAAAAATATGTTAAAGGGCGGGTAAGTGAAGCAACTATTAAAGGGGAAATTATATGGGCAATTACAAAGCAATCAAAAAATAAAGATATCTGTATTGATTTTCTCAGATTCTGTACAACTAAAAAAAACAACGAAGAATTTAATAAAGCTACTACCTGGCTGCCGATTATCAGAGGTTGTAAATTGTCGGATGTTTTAAAACCTTTTAAACCGGAAATAAGAGGCTTTATAGGAAATTTCGATTATCAAATCAGCCAGGAAATGAGACTTAGATCACAAGGTGATAAATGGGACCTTTTCTCGGGAAAAATTTCACCGAAGCAATATGGCAAAACTTTACAAGAAATCTTTATAAGAACAGGTGAAGAAGGATACCTCGACACTTTAGATAACGATCAACGCAATGGAAGAAATATAGATAGAGTTTTATCAAGCTATATTTATGGGTGGGATGAGGGAACAAATCAGAAACAAAAAATCGCAACAGAATCAAAAATTATTCAGCTTATGAGTTCTGTTCAGAGTATTACAGCAAATAATTTTGAACATGAAAAGGTATTTGAGAAAT
>JAOZNZ010000345.1 GCA_029933535.1 bacterium
TATAAAACTCTGTGGCTTTGCCACATTTTAAAGTTAACTCTTTTCTCATTTTTTTTCATGTCTTATTTGACAGAACCTTAAATTAATCGAAAGTCAGGTTTGCAACTCTTTACTGAATAAATCCTGTTTGACTCAACGCTTCATCTATGAATGCAAGCATGTTTTCAAGAGGTACATCGCTTTCCACAGCATGAGCCGGAGCAAGAATGTAGTTTCCGTCTTTACCCAGCTCAATAAGTTTGCGCGCCTCCGCTTTGACATCCTGTGCGGTTCCATAGGGAAGCGTCTTCTGAGTGGATAGTCCACCATGAAAAGACAGCCGCCCACGATACTTCGGCACGAGGGTCCAAACATCCATTACCTCCGGCTGAAACGGATTGAAACAGTTCAATCCAATCCCGATGAGATCATCAAATAACTCATCCACATCACCGCAAGAATGTATGGAAACATATTTGCCGGCTTGACGGACAACATCGTACATCCTTTTCAACTCAGGATAAATGAACTCATACCAAAGCTTCGGTCCCATCTGAAGTCCGTGTTGCTGTCCCCAATCATCACCGAAGTGTACGGCATCAATGTCAAACTTGACAGCCTTGCGCACTTGAGCAATATTGTAATCCGTTATGGTGTGCAAAAGTTCCCTGACGAAGTTGGGATGATCAAAGAAATCCATCATCAGGTTTTCCATTCCGCGCATCGTCCATGCCCGTTCATACAGAGAAAATCCGATCTGGAAAGCACGAAATCGATCGCCATATTTCTCCAGCTGTGAAGGTATATCCGCGAAAAACCGATCTTCCAGCGGATCCGGAAAGCAATAACCTTCCAAGGTTGGTTTTGGAAGTACGGTTCGTTCTACAATGCCTATGTCTTTATCGATGCTTCTGTCCCACACAACTCCGAAAACATCTTTCATGCGATTATTCCCGATGTCATCAAAGAAGCCAATAGCATTGCCAAGACCAAGAAAATGATTGTGCAGAATGGATTCCAGATCTTCCGTGCCGAAATGCTGCACAAGACGGTCCCGGGCTTCACATGTAAATGAAAACGACCATGGTACATAAGGCGGTTTTTTTCCGTTGAGTGTTGTTTTTATTACTTCGCGTTTTGTCATGTCATTTGAGTAAATGGGTTTGTCCTGTTCTGATTGCATCAACAACAAATTTTCCGGCCACTTTCAATTTTCCAAACCTGCCTTTCTTTTTGGCCATGAAGATATCCAAAAGTTCTTCCCGCGTTTCCGGCGGCCTTACTTCAGCAGTTTTTTTTACAAGAGAAATGGCTTCTCTATGACAGGTGGATACACAAAGGCCGCATCCAATACAACGGTTCAAATCAACCACAGCTATCTTACTCTTTTCAGAAATGTGTACCGCACCGACCTGGCAGCGTTTTTCACAAACACCACATCCATCACAGGCATCCATTTCTACCACAGCATGAAAATTCGAAGCCCAATAATCCAATGGCTTGGGAAGTACACGTTGAATGCTTAACATTCCACAGCAACATCCGCAACACGAACAAATTGATTCGACCATCTCTGTGTTGGATGGTTGGAGAACCAACCCCTGTTTCTGATTTTGCTCAATGATTGACACAGCCTCATCTCTGGAAATCTCTCTGCCGATTCCGCACAGCAAGGCGGTTTGGGCCATATCGCCCAAGGCAATACATGTTTCTGTTCGGTCTGTAACCTTACAGGGCTGACCCTCCAGCGCCTTTCTTTTGCGGCATATGCATTCAGCAACTACAAAAGGCGCTTCAGCCCGTTGTAATAACGCTGTCACTTCATCAAATGTACTTACATTAAGTTGCGGGTAAATGCTCTCGCCAATTGGAATTGTCCGCATCTGCGGAAGTTCAGTACTTAAAAAATCAATCCCGAACTTCTTATCCGTTGTATATTCATCGAAATCTTTGATAAACTCGGGCGTAAGCCGATCAAGTTGCATTTCGTACATTCCTACAACAAGAGGTGTATTGCAATAATATTTTTTGCCATCCTTCATTTTGGATTCAATTCCACCATTCTTCTGAATACAATCAAATAGTTTAGCCAGTTCCTCCGGTGATTTAACCAGATGCTTAACTTTGTTAAACACCGTTTCAAGCGGTTCGGACTTGAAGGTCAAATATGTAGTGATTTCTGCCTCTTGAGGAGTAAAAATATGCTTCAAAATTCTTATCTCAACACCTGACCGCGTAGCAGGGAATCCTATTGTCTGATTGTTCAGATGCTTTTGCAATTTGATATAGATTTCATCATCTCTATTCACGTCAATTCTCCTTTTTAAAATCTCCAGTTAAGATAAATGAATCCTGTTGCGTTCGATTTTGAATAAAGTCTATTAACAGACTAACGATTGAACTGAGCAGCGGCTCAAAAAGCAGGTGAAAGATAGTTAATAGTTAATAGTTATTCGTTAATAGTTATTAGTTACTGACACCCGACACCTGACACCTGACACCTGACACCGACCACGGATTACGGATTACGGATTTCACCGCTTCCAGCGTCGGCTCAACCGGCAAGGGGAGTTGAGTTGCTTTTTCGGCTGAAGCGATGTCCTTCAGTCCGGTACCTGTAAGCAAAATTACGGCAGATTGTTCAGCGGTGATTTTACCGGTCTCCCGGGCTTTTTTTAATCCTGCCCACGCGGTTGATGCTGCCGGTTCAACAAAAACACCTGTTGAGGATGAGACTTCAGCAATAGCTTTTATAATTTCATCATCGCTTACCGTTAAGGCATAACCACCGGATTCTTTCAAACTTCGCAATGCCATTTCCGCGTTGCGCGGTGCGTTAACGACAAGCGAATCGGCAACTGAATCAGCCTCATCGCGATAGATTTTTGAAATGTCTTTTTCATTTTCAGCTAATGCTTTTACAATTGCGTCTGAACCTTCCGGTTGAACAGCTACGAGCTGCGGAATTTTTTCAATCCACCCAAGCTGCAAAAGATCAAAAAAGCCTTTATAAATTCCGCTTATAATTACACCATCACCCGTAGGAACAAAAATCTGGTCCGGTAATTCAAAATTCAACTGGCAGGCAATTTCCCATGAAGCCGTTTTTTTACCTTCTATTGTCCAGGGATTATAAGCGGTATTTCTGTTGTACCATCCAAATTCTTTTGTCGCCTGTAAACTTAGTTCAAAACATGTATCATAATTCCCGTTAATTGGAAATAAATTCGCTCCGTAAGCCGCAAGTTGAACAAGCTTCGCTCTTGGCGCCGAAGCGGAAACAAAAATATAGCTTTCAATTCCGGCGGAAGCGCAGATTCCCGCGAGAGAACTTGCGGCGTTACCGGTTGAAGCACAAGTGATTTTGTTATAGCCTTTTTTTTGAGCCATTGCAACAACAAGATATGACGCGCGATCTTTGTATGAGCCTGTTGGTTCAACGGTTTCATCTTTCAGCCAGACATTTTTTATGTCAACTTTTTTGCAGAGTTTTTCAGAGGAATATAGGGGAGTTCCACCAACTTTTAACGGTGGAAAAACAACCGGAGGGAAAATAATCTCATTGCCGGCATTGTTTTTGGAGTGTGTTAATTTGTAATCTTCATAATTATACAAACATTCTAGAACACCAAGAAGCGATTTTCCGGATTCCTGTTTTTCAGAACAGACCGGACAAACATATTCAGGTGCATCCTGCGACGGAAAAGTTTTCCCGCAAGTTATGCACCTGAATATGTATTTTGCATACGAAACCACTTTTTATATTGTGAAGATTTCTTCTTCTTTATGTTTAAGTGATTCATTTACCTTTTCTATGTATTCATTGGTGATTTTTTGAATGTCTTTTTCACCATCACGTAAATCATCTTCAGTTAGTTCACCGCTTTTCTTCATTTTCTTTAATTTCTCATTCTCTTCACGACGAATGTTTCTAATCGTAATTCGTACTTCTTCGGCCATGTGCTTGATGTGTTTATCAAGATCTTTGCGGCGCTCTTCGTCCAACTCAGGTATAGGCACACGAACAACTCTTCCATCATCAACCGGAGTAATACCGAGGCTTGATGATTGAATAGCTTTAACAATAGCCTGCACCGTATTTTGGTCCCACGGCTGAATTAAAATAAGTCGTGACTCGGGTGTGGAAATACCTGCCATTTCTTTAATAGGCATTTGACTTCCATAACATTCCACACGAATGTCCTCAACAAGAGTCGTTGATGCTTTACCGGTTCTAATACCGTTAAATTCGTGATGAAGATGGTCAATCGAATGATTCATTTTATTTTTAGCGTCGCTTACAACTTTACGATACGGCATATTTTCTCCGGGGTAGGGGTTAAAAAGGCACTATATAAATTTTATCATATATTAGAAAAAAATTCAATTGTCGGATTTAGAAAATCCCGCCGACCTTGTGTCGGTGGTTTATAAATTTATAAAAGAAAAAA
>JAOZNZ010000346.1 GCA_029933535.1 bacterium
ATTCACTCCGCTGCGCTACGAGACATTTCCGCGTTAGCCTCTGACACCTGACACCTGATAATTGATCACCATTGCACGCTTAACGTGCAATTTTCTCGGCAGCGCAACTTTCCTCATACTTTTTCGCGAATTTTACCCTCTTCGCAATACTTGGATGACTGTGCATTAAAAATTCTATCGCAGGATGCGGCTCGCGATTAGATAAATTCTGGTCGGCAAGGCGTTCCATAGCGGTAATAAAACTCTCCACATCATTTGTAGATTTTAGCGCGTACAAATCTGCCTGCCTTTCAAAATACCGTGAAATAATATTTGTTATCGGCATTGTAATCAATCCGAATAAAGTCAAAGCGAAAAGGAAAAGAGGTAGTGTTGCAATATCTGTAATCTGCGTGCCGCCAATATTTAAAATTGATGCAAACTTGTGTATGATTTTATCCGCCAGCCACATACCGCCAAAAGCGAGAAGTGAAGCAATAACCATCAGCTGCCAAATATGTTTATGATAGAAATGTCCGAATTCATGAGCAAGAACCGAAACAACTTCACTATCTGTAAATTTGTCGAGCAAAGTATCGCCAAGCAAGATTCGTTTAGTTTTACCTAGTCCCGCCATCATAGCATTAGCCTTTTTAGTTTTTTCCGACATATCAAGGCGATACATACCAAGAACACTCACACCGGCTTTCTTAGCAAGACTCTCAAGCTTTTCCTGTAAGTCAGGACGCTCAAGCGGTCCGGTTTTATAGAAAAGCGGCAGAATAAGCACTGGAAAAAGCATTCCGAGAATAACTTGCAAAATAATCCACGCACAGGCAGACCATACCCACCAGTAAGCTCCGGCACCCCGCATCAGAGCGTAAAATATTTCAAAGACAATAATTCCCAGCAGCAGACTTAACGCGAAAGATTTTATTTCATCCCAAATCCAATTAAAAAAAGTTTGATTGCTTAATTCATATTTATGCTCAAGATAAAATCCTTTCCACCAAGAGTACGGAAGCATAATTAATGAATAAATGGTTAGTAATACAGCAACATAACCAGCGGTAACAAACCACTGATTTTTACCAACATATTTTTCAACAAAATTTTGTAGTTTGAATGAAAGCCCGCTTTCTCCACCTACCATTATTCCGCCAAGTAAAATTACCATTATGATAAGATCTACAAGAAAAAGCCAGTTGTGCAGTTTGTCATATTTCTTCGCTTTAGCTTCCCGTTCAGTATTTTTGGTGTTTTCCATATTATTTGCATTTGATTTTAATTAATTTTTCGTGGTCCGTGGCCCGTGGTCCGTGGCCCGTTATTTGTCATTCGTTATTTATAATGACAATTTACTCCGCTGCGCTTCGTGACATTTCTGCATTCGGTGGTTGATCTCTGTCCTCAGAATAGGGCAACCACATAGGGATGCCCCTACTGCCTACTTGCCTACTACCTACTGTCCTCCGTCCTCTATTAATTCCCCTCTAGAGCAGAATGTCCCGGTCGAAGCATCGGGAAGGGGTGGCGCAGAGCGACGGGGTGTGTTATCTCTGACACCTGACACCTGACACCTGACACCTGAACACCGATTACCGATTACCGATTAAAATGTCCCATTCCGCCATTTCTTCAAGGCGTTCAATTATGTTAAGATGCTGGGTGCAAACTTCTTCGCATTTACCGCATTTCACACAATCTTTCGGGTCAGCTTTTGTTCCGGTTAAGATTCCGTATTGTCGATTTTCATTTAAGAGATTTACCATATCCTTTTCGGATTTATCACAAAATAATTTCTCGTTGTATACCTGCATAAAACGCGGAATAGGTATTTCTACCGGGCAACTGCTCTCACAGTAACCGCATCCTGTGCATAGCACGTCCATATTTTCCGACATTTTCTGCTTTATTTTTTCAATATCTTCTTCAGAAAAAGGTTTAGCATTCTCTGCTACTCTGCACGCTGTGTCAATTTGTTCTTTAGTTGTAAAGCCGACAAGCGCGACATTAATTTGCGGCGCGCTAACGAGAAATCTTATTGCCGCTTCGATGGGTGTTTCATTTCCTTCTGTGATAAAAGCCAATTGCTTCTGATAACCCGGAACTAAACCTCCTGCGAGAGGATTCATCGCTACAACGCCAAGCCCGGCTTTTTGTGCTGCGACAGCTCCTTCCCATCTGAATCGAAAATTAAGGATATTAATTCCCATCAGCACACCTTCAAAATACCCATCATCTACAATATTTTTAACTTTATTTCCCGGCAGATGAGTTGAAATAACAATATGCTTAATCAAACCTTCTTCTTTACATTTTAAAAGTCCTTCATAAAGTCCGCCTTTTTTCATTGCAAGTTCATACTGTTCTTGCGTGCGTACACACCACACGTGAAAGAAATCTATATAATCAATTTTTAATTTTTCGAGGGATTTTTTTACGGAATCAATTCCTTCTTCGGCTGCGTTAACTTCAGTCGGCATTTTTTTTGTCGCAACAAAAAATTTATCCCGGTCCTTTGACATTTTTTCAAATGCAAGACCGAAAATTGTTTCGCTTTTATCATCACAATACATTGGTGCTGTATCGAAATAATTTATTCCTTTTTTATAAGCGTGAAGAACTATTTCAGCATTTTCTTTGTCAGTTCGTTTCTTTGTATCAAACCGCATTCCACCAAAGCCAACCGCACTGACCATATTCCCTGTTTTACCATATTCGCTGTATATCATTTTGTTTATTGCTTTTTTGTTATTTTCTCAAGGACTTCAAAGACTTCAGGGACTGCAAAGACATAGCCCGGTCACATAGAGCGTTTATCGAACCTACAATCCCTTGCCCGGAGATTTTCGGGTTTCAACCTTTCAACCTTTCAACCTTCACACCTTCCATCAATCCATCATTCCATCATTCCATCATTCCATCATTCCATCATTCCATCATTCCATCATTCCACTATTCCATCATTCCAGTTCTTTCTATAGTTTATCTAAAAAGCCGCATATAGTCAACTTGATACTAAAACGGATATTTCATATAATATCAGAATAAAATATAAACAATAAAATATTATGACCCAAACTTTGACAAATAAAAATAACAATTCAATAATTTCGTTGATTAAAATATCATTATTGCTGATTATAGCTCTATTTATTACTATGGCTATATCACCATCCGTTCTTAGAGCTCTTCAAGCGCTTCCCGGGCTTACTGAAAATGGTTTTTTCAGCTTTCTTCCCGATTTCATCGAACCATCAGTTAAAAAATTCACTGACTATCTCGCCGGACAACCTTTCCGCAGGGTTTTTAACAGAGTAATTCTGGTTAGCGTGGTCATCATACTCGCACTCGGTTGGAAATGGATTGGCATTAAACTTAATATTAAATCACTTTATCGACCCAAACGTGCATTTTCCCGCTGGCTTTTGTGGTTTGTTATCGGTTGTGTAATTATTGGAATTCTTGTTTATGCTCAAAAAATGGCCGGAATGAGGTATCCGCGTGAAAAAAGTTTAAGACTTTTTGGCGCTTTAATCAGCGCGGTAACAGTCGGGTTTCTCGAAGAAAGTTTTTTCCGCGGTTTAATACTGCAGGCTTTTCTTAAACAAGTTAAAAAATATAAAGCTATCTTTTTTACCAGCGCTATTTTCGCCTGCGTTCACCTTTTCAGCCTTGATCACTTTCTAAAAGCTATTAAAGCCGCCGCGCCTGACGGTTCAAATCCTTTTGACGGATTTCGTCTTGTAATGTTCTTTTTCGAGCCTATGAAACATCCCGGCCTTGTTTTTCCCGGTTTAATTGGATTATTTCTTGCCGGATGGCTGCTTGCTGAGCTGACGATTAGAACAAAATCTCTCTGGGCGGCAATTGGTCTTCATTCAGGCTGGGTTTTTACAATAAAGGTTCTCGGCAGAATATATAAATATCCTAAGGCCACAGTGCCATCATGGTTCTTTGGTGAAAAATATGCCGCAACAGGTGTACTCGGATGGATTCTTGTAGGATTTTTAATCCTTGTTGTAAATGGATTGATTACTTATTTCATTTACCGTATTGTCGTTTTCTTTATTGAACTTTTAAAACATCGCAAGGCTGTAGCTCTTGGAAGAGTACTTGGCTCATGCGGTTATTATCTATCACCCCGTCATAGAAAAATTGCTGTTGAAAACATTCAAGAAGCCTTCCCGGAAAAATCACAGAAAGAATGTAAAGCTATCGCAAAACAGAGCCTTGAAACCCTTGGAATGATCTCCATGGAAATCTTGAGCTTTAACAAAATTCATGATAACTTCTTTGATTTCGTTTTTCCTACCGGTATGGAAAATGTTGAGAATACCAGAAAAACAGGGAAAGGTATAGTCTATTTTACTGCCCATTACGGTAACTGGGAACTGCTTGGCCTGGGATGCGCTTTGCTGGATTACCCCTTTAACGCTGTCGCCCG
>JAOZNZ010001005.1 GCA_029933535.1 bacterium
AGCGATCAGATAAACAGGATTACATCTGATTATGCCTTATCTCCTATAAAAGCGACCTGGCTTTTTGAAGGCGGATATGAAGAACGTGTAAAATCTTCCGGAACTTATACAGATTGGCAATGTCGTTTCCAGGCGTATCAGACAGTTTTCCCCGGTGGTTTTGGAAATATGTACGGTCATATGAGTATATGGGAGTTTAAAAGTGATTGGGTAACTAAATTGCAGGCTCCGGGCGCTAAAGATATGCAGCATTTGCTAACTTTGATGACATCAGTAACTGATACTCAATTCTTAAACAGAATTCCCGGTCAGGCATTGATTGACGGAGATACGGGTTCTATGTCAGGTAGCGAAGGAATGTTTTCTACTTGCATTGTGGCAACACATACATCAAATGGCGATAACGCGATGATTTACTCTGCAAACGGGCGTAATATTCGCGTGAAAATGAACCGGCTTGCAGGTATGGCAATGTCTGCACGATGGTTTAATCCGCGTTCAGGCGCCTGGACTGATATAGCCACCAATATTTCCAGTGGAACAGGAGCTCCTATTGTAGAGTTTGACCCGCCGGGCAGTGCTGCAAATGGTAATGATTATGTTTTGGTATTAGATACAGAAGGAGTACCTATACCACCGGAACCGGTGGTTATTCCTCCTTACGTTGATAATGTTTATACACGCGGTCTTTTACACTGCGATGCGGTTGTCACTAATCTTTGGCCTGACGGGGCTGATAATTGCTTTATTACTCCGGATGATAATTCAAGCGGACGTCCGGCTGTCTCGCCTATTCTTAACGCGTCAAACGATTGGACAATAGGTATGGATAATTCTACTATGCCGACTTTCAAGACTAATTCACCTTATAGTGGAGATTATCTTGCGTTTGACGGGGATGATTCAATAATTGTGACCAATGCCTGGCTTGGTGGTGACAGTATGACAATTGATTTGGGTTTCAGATTTAACGGATTGCCTCCCCTTTCAGGCGATAATTATATGGGAGTATTTATAACATATCCTATTAAAACATATATTCAGAATATTGATAATGTACACGGGAAAATACTAATGATTGTTTATGATGCGGATGTTAATCCTCATTTCTTTTCATCAACTAAAGTTCT
>JAOZNZ010001006.1 GCA_029933535.1 bacterium
TGTTGGAACATTATTATACCAGGGTTGTATTACCGATGCATCTGTTAAATAAGGCGCTGATGCCGGTAGTTTGGATTCAATCCCCTCTGATTTACAAGCATCATAAACCGTCTGAATAAAAGCATTTTTTTCATCGGTGTAGCAAGCATTAAGATCAACAAATGGTTCAAGCGTAACATCTTCTCCAAGTTCATCTTTTAACATTTGTAATGCATCAGCACTTGACAACTTTTTAGTTAAACGAACGTCAATTGTAAATTCAGCTCTATCAGGCACTGAGTTAAAATTCATTCCACCTTTTATTGTGCCGACATTAAGTGTAGGAAACCCGAGAAGTTCGTCTTCTTCCACATTAAATTCAAATTTTTCCAGCTTCAATATCGCTCTGGCAGCTTTATAAATCGCATTTTCACCTTTGTGCGGTGTTGAAGAATGTACTGCAACACCTTGCGTGCTCGCATTTATAAATAAACCTCCCTTATGGCCTGTAATTGGAATATTAGCTGTCGGCTCAGCAATAATAAGTCCACTTGCTTTTCCGATATTATATTTTTTCGAACATAAATTCCGTGCGCCGGAACAGCCGGTTTCTTCGTCTGCGGTAAGAAAAATACGTATCCCTTTTTTTGGAGGATTTTCATTAAAAATCTGAATGGCCGCACAAATGATTGCAGCGACTCCGCTTTTCATATCACTTGCTCCGCGACCGAAAATTTTACCGTTTATTATTTCTCCTTTAAAAGGATCTACAGTCCATTTCTTTGAACTTAACGGCACAACATCAAGATGACCGCAAAGTACAATTGGCGAAAATTTATCTGTAATACCTTTTTCAGCAATTAAATGATAACGGTTCTCCGACAGTTTCGGGTATTTTACGTTAAATCCGTGACTGATAAGTATTTCACCGATAAATTCAGCGATTTGCTTTTCATTTCCCGGTGGATTAATTGTTTCAAACCGGATGAGTTTTTGAGTTAACAATATTTCTTCTTTTAAATTCATGTTAAATGTTTTAAGTTTCATTTTATTTTTTAAAATGAGTTTTAATTAAATACCAACGTTTAACTAAATAGTCGTCCCTTAAAAAGTCAATTTAGAGATGATTACAAGGCAATAAACCGCAGG
>JAOZNZ010000347.1 GCA_029933535.1 bacterium
ATCGCGCTCTTGTAGACAATGACAGATACATTCGTAATAAATGGTCGGAATTTAAACTGAATGATTTAAAGCGTGAAGTTCAATCATTAGAAATTTCTTCGCGGGAAAATAATTCCGTCATAATTAAAAGCCTGATAAAATATTCCGGTAAGTCTAACTCTTATTTTGTGCAGGAAATCTCATGGCAGGTTTTGGGGAATGGCGATATTATCGTCAATAATAAAATTATCCCTCATGGGGATTTTCCCGACTTACCGAGAATCGGCGTTCGTATGTTTTTACCCGATAAATTCAATCATGTCAGCTGGTTTGGCAGAGGACCTCATGAAAATTATTCCGATAGAAAATTAAGCGCTGATATCAGTCTCTATAACAGTTCTGTAGATGATTTGTTTGTACATTATGTCAAGCCACAGGCAAATGGTAACCGTGAAGACATCCGTTGGGTTCGCTTAACTGATAATAAGAAAAACGGATTGATAATAACTGCGTCTAATTTATTTTCTTTTTCAGCTTTACATTATACCGACAACGAGTTAGAAGCAGTACGGCATCCATGTGAGCTTATAAAGAGAAACGATATCGTTCTTTGTTTAGATTACCGACAAGCCGGATTGGGCGGTGCAAGTTGTGGCCCATACACTTTAGAAAAATATAGAGTTAAAGCGCAGCCTTGTGAGTTTATCTTTTGCTTACGGCCTTATTCTGTTGCACGAGGAACTGAATCAACATTTTGACATGGCTTTATAATATTATTGGCACTTGACTAGAAGAAAATATTAAAAAAGCTTGCAACCGCCTTAAATACTATGTCGACACAACCTTTATTGATAAAAATATTTTTACAACCATTTCTTATGCTTTAATTTCATAAGAAATATGTTTCAGTAAATTTTTATTACTCGAACCGGACGTTCCGGTTTGCCTGTAGGGCAAATTTATCGTAGCCCAGGGCAACGCCCTGGGAATTATATAATAATAAAAATGTTCCCTGTAGGGGAACCTCAATATTTATTGCTATTCCCATAATTATAAAGTTCCCCTACAGGGAACAATCATTCTTTCGTTTTTACCCAGGGCGTTGCCCTGGGCTACGTTAAAAGAACCCTTATAGGGTTCGTATTAAATACAATTATTTTAGTTTAATTTAGTGTTATACAAAAAATTTCCTAGTCAAGTGCCTTATTAAATACATTTGTTCAACCCCTCCGGGGTTGTGTCGTTGTTATGCTTTAATCCGTAGGTTTGCGTTGCAACCTACGGCTATTCAAGTTATATCCTTTCAGGATAATTATGCTTAATTTAAATTGACACTTGACAAAAATTCTAGAATAGACTATTATGTTTGAGATATTAAGACATTTTTGAAAACAGTCCGCAAAAAGTTAAAACGTTTCCTTTATATGTTTATATACTTGTTTGGTAAATGAATTATTTGATAATTCATTATATTGCTATACAAAGTTTACTATTTTTCAAAAAAATATGACTTTATAAAAAGTTATGTTTATTACACGTTAAATTATGAAATCTAAAAAAGAAGAAGCCCTCGATGGCGCTTTATTGAAAATGCTGGAAGGGTTGCCCCTGCAAGCAGCAAAACTGCTTATAAAAGACAAAGAAATCCATAATCTTCAGGATTATGCAAATGTTGTATCAATAAAACGACTGAGTTTTAATGATCATGGACCCGTGCACATGAAAACGGTTGCCATTAACGCAGTCAAAATGGCTACCTTGCTTAATCAAGCCGGAATTAAACTTAATCTTGAAGCGGAGGGAATAGGAACTTTTGAAGACAGCAAAACGGCAATAGTTATTGCAGCTTTTATTCATGATATCGGTATGACAATCGGGCGTGAGAATCATGAAAAAAATGCGATAATAATAGCGTATCCAATATTAAACAGATTGTTGGAAAAATTGTACCCCGATAATTTTCAGAAATTAGTGATTATGAGATCGCTAATCACAGAATGTATCGTCGGCCATATGGCAACACAGAGAATTCATTCACTCGAAGCCGGAATAATACTCGTGGCAGATGGATGCGATATGGAAAAAGGTCGTGCGAGAATTCCGATGATGATAAATACTGAATCAAGAGTTGGAGATATTCATAAATATTCCGCTTCAGAAATTAATAAAGTGCGTATTGAAAAAGGTGATAAAAAACCTATAAAAATAAAAGTCGAAATGAATGAATCCGTTGGTTTCTTTCAGGTAGAAGAAGTGTTACTCGGAAAAATAAACTTCAGCCCCGTTAAACCTTATGTAGAATTGTATGCCGGCGTGACAGGACGGGAAGCGAAACGGTATTTGTAGGTAGGTATTGCGCTATGTCGCGATACGTTAATAGTTAATAGTTAATAGTAAATAGTTAATAGTTAATAGTTAATGGTTAATGGTTAATAGTTAATGGTTAATAGTTATTAGTTAAAAGTTAAAAGTTAAAAGTTAAACATCATATTCCAAATGTTGAAGTTAATTCTCCGGGTTTGGAATAAAAAAACAAAATTATGACAGAAATAAACAAAACATCCGGCGTCGTTCGCCGTGCGGGCAAGCCTTATGGATTTCTAAGAGATCCAGAAAAATCATTTAAAACAGCAAATAACGATGTCTTTATTACTCCGGACAAAATGCGCGAGTATAGGCTTGTGGAAGGAGCGTGTATCATTGGGACAGCTAAAGAAGGTAACAGATCGATGGAACTTGATACAGTTGAATCGATAAATGATCTGCCGCCCGAAGAGTATATGAATAGAAAAACGTTAAAGGAAGTTACTCCTATCGCTCCCGATAAAAGATTTAACCTTGGTATTACAGGTGACCCGGGCATGAGAGCTATCGATCTTATCGCTCCAATAGGAAAGGGGACACGAGGACTAATTGTATCTCCGCCTAAAACGGGTAAGACAACAATACTTATGGAAATGGCGAAAGCTATAAAAATCGGCGACCCGAAAACAAGAATTATTGTCGTTTTGGTTGATGAACGTCCTGAAGAAGTTACACATTTTCGCCGCGGCACCGGAGTTGAAGTATTTGCAAGTTCTAATGACCAGTCATTGAGTCAACATATTCAACTTGCAGAAATGACACTGGCTATGGCACGCGTTGAACTTGAGTGCGGAAAAGATGTTGTTTTACTTGTTGACAGTTTGACACGCATGGGACGAGCTTTTAATCTTCATACAGAAAGTTCCGGAAGAACCTTATCAGGCGGACTGGAAGCCGGAGCACTGGAGATACCGCGCCGTTTTTTCGGTCTTGCGAGAAATGTAGAGCATGGCGGTTCGCTAACGATTATTGCGACAGCATTAATTGATACAGGTTCTCGAATGGATGGATTTATATTTCAGGAATTTAAAGGAACAGGTAACAGTGAGATAGTTCTTGACAGGGCATTATCGGAGAAAAGAATATTCCCGGCCCTCGACATAAGAAAAAGTGGAACCCGCAGAGAAGAAATTCTTTATGAGCCCGAAGTATATAATAAAATTGTGAAACTCCGTCGAGCACTTGCCGGTCAAAGTACTGAAGCAGCAGCAGAATCTTTACTTGGCTTAATAAAGAAATATCCTACAAATGAAGAGTTATTAAGCATCATTCCTGCTTAATACGTTTTATAGGACCAATAGGACCAATAGGACCAATAGGACTAATAAGTCCTATATGTCCAATTGGGTATAATAAAAAAAGGAATCGATTTTATGAATAAATATCTTTTATTCTCTATGATTCTGTTCTTGATATCGTGTTCGCCAAAAGAAACCGATACAAACAAACAATCCCCCCCAATTGACAAGTCAAAAACTTTTGCCACAAATCAAGCTGTTTCCAATGCGAAACAAAAAATAATTCCCGTAGAAAATAAAATTCCTGTTCCCGAAATCGTTAATAATAATTCAGCATTCAATGAATTAATTCAAAAAATTAAATCAGTAAAATATAGTGAGCGACCAGTAAAATTGCCTGCTATGTGTTTTCAGGCAGCAAATCTTGCCACAAATTTACAACAAAGACATCTTGCGTTGCAAAATCTTATTTGGCTATACCGCGCAAATGCAGACATTGTTAATTTCAGAAAAGCAGTAGCTAAAATTCTAGCAGGCGAAAATCCACCTTATAATATCGGTCGCAAAATTTTGTGGAGTCAAAGAGGTGTAGGTGACATTTCCGGAGTTACTAATCTTGTTACTTTAATGCTTTCATCAGAAACAAATATTGACCGGATAATATATATAACGTTATATGGCGCCACAATTACCAAAGAAATCAATGAAGCCGCTATAAATAAATTAATAGAAAGATTTCCGAGTAATGGAAATATGTATGTAAAAATCGCCGATACATACAAAAGATACGAATGGTATGATGAGGAAATTGAATACCGAAAAAAGGCGA
>JAOZNZ010001007.1 GCA_029933535.1 bacterium
ACCCTGAATTTCAGCCTGTAATCGAACTGTTTCAGGACAGACGCGGATCAGGTGAACATCCCAGGGCACCGGGAATTGCAAATTATCTTCATAGACAAGACGGACAATGGGCGCTTGACCAACTGAAAAATGGTAGAAGATTCGGATTTATTGCAAGTGCCGATCATGCGGGTTTCGCGCGAGCGGGATTACTTGTTAAAGAACTTACGCGAGCGGGATTATTTGAGGCTTTTACTAATCGCCGCACTTTTGGGACAACAGGAATTGGGTTACTTTTTTCATTTTCGTGCAATGGATTTCCAATGGGAAGTGAATTAGAAACAGAGTCAGGGAAATTTAATATAAAGATTATTGCTCCTGAAAATATTTTTTCAATTGAATTAATTAGGAATGGAGAAATTCACAAAACACTTTCTGTAGATGATCATTCTTTTTCTTATGATTTTGAAATTAATCGAAAAGAAAAAGGAGAGTTCTGGTATTGCAGAATCTTATTCGATAATGGCGAAATTGCCTGGTCTTCACCAATTTGGCTTGATTAAAAATGAAAAAATTTTTTATACCGGTTTCTTTAATTCTGTTATTTGCTTTTTCTGTAAACGCATTAGTAACTAATAATTTAAATCTGACACAGAAAACTCTTGTTAAGAAAACTTACGACTATAAAAAAAACATGAAACATAATATCAAAAAACTACGGCCTATTCACGTAGAAAATGGCGTTTTCCTCTATCCTGACGGTAATGAAGTCGCTTTGTTCGGCGTAAACTATTTACCTATGAGCTGGCATCAATACAATAATATGAAAACATTGAATGTTGATTTTCGTCAGGCTGTCAGGCAGGACATCTCGGATATGAAAAAATGCGGAGTACAGGTCGTACGGGTACATTATTTTGAAAGTGAAAGTTGTGACGCAAATGGTAATTTGGTAGATAATGATCATCTCCGTATTTTTGATATTCTTGTAGATGAGTTAAATCGTCAGGGAATTTATTTGTACTTGACACCGCTTGGGTGGTGGTATTCTCCCTGTGAATTACGCGATGCTTATAGCCGTAAAATATCCAAGATGAGAATGATGTATGGCGAACATGCTTTGTCTTCTTCAGAAAATTTTATTAA
>JAOZNZ010000348.1 GCA_029933535.1 bacterium
TGATGGAAGCTTTTCTGATAAAAGCTCAACTATAGATGTAATGACCGGAAGATTGGTTTTTATGGCACAGGCATATAAAAATGATCCGGCTTGGAAGGGTAATATTCATCTAAAAACAAACCTTTATTCCGCGGTTCAATACTGGCTTGACCATGATCCCGGCAATAGCGGTTGGACTGCAGGCTGTTTCAATGAACCGTCCTCAATGGATTCAATTGGTCTCTGTCTTTACGATGCTATTCAAAATGACAAAGCTGCTTCACCTGAACTTAATTCTCTTATGGTCGGAATGATTGAATGGGCAAACGCTGCCTGGACTGTTGGAGCAGGTAATGAGCTTTTTGTCGGTGCAAATGTTTCTTACAGACTTATGGGAATGATCGGTCGAGCTGCCATGGCGAATTCGCCTGAAATGTTTGATGATATAACAAATATTACAGCGACAACATTTTCTGTGGAAGGGAATTATTTAGATAATGGGATGTGTATAGACAAAACCTGGAATCAGCATAATTATAGCGGCAGACAAAATTATTGGATGGGTTATGGAGCTGACTGGATGAATATCACACGTAATTCATTTGCGTATATGAAAAACACGCGCTGGGGGCTCACCACTTCTCAATTAAACATTTTTGCCGATTGTATTCTTGACGGATGGCAATGGCAGATTTATCGGTATCAAGGAGTTTATTCACTTGGCGGCAGGCACAATTTAACCAAATCAGCTTTGTACAGCAATTATATAGTAGGGCAAATTAATTTATTAAGAAGTTATGCCGGTTATGGAAATCTTATCCGGGATAGTGAGTTGCAGCAAGCAAAAACAAGATTGGAAAGTTCAGGGAATTCTCAATCATATCCTTCTTTTAATGCAAGTAAATATTTTTATAAGTCCGACCTTATGATTTACGGAAAACCATTCCACTATGTTGCTGTTAAAATGTTATCAGATCGAACCGCCGGTCCTGAATCAGGTAGTGGATTAGGGAAATTAAATTATCACTTCGGTGAAGGATCAACCATGATCTTTAAAACAGGTGATGAATACATCGATGCAAGAGTCGGATGGAACTTCCGCGCAATTCCAGGTACAACAGTTGAACAAAAAGTCGGTGATTTACCGAATGTGGATTTCGGTCAAAGGAATGGCAGTATAAATACTTTTGCAGGCGGTTTATCTGACAGCAACTACAGTTTATGTGCATTCCGGCTTAACCATTCATCTTATAACAATCACTATAATACAGTAACAGCGAACAAAGGACATTTCTTTTTCGATAATGAGTTTGTAGCTCTCGGTTCTGAAATAAAGCAAAATGAATCTTATGACGGGAAAGAGATTTGGACTACTATTGATCAACCTGAAAGGAAATCGACTGTTACATATTATATTGACGATGAGTTACGTGCTGTTCCTTTATCTACTTCTACCCAACATGATTTTAATAATATAACAAACGGCGCTTGGTTTCATTGCAATGCCAAAGGTTATATTATTTTCCCTGACAGTAATGGAGTTAATATTAAATTATGGGCGGAAAATCGGTTGGGTGACTGGCATGATTTGGATGATAGATACAGTTCAGGTAATAATCAAACAGTGAATATATTTCAGCTTTCTATAAATCATTTAACTGAACCAACTGACTCAAAATACGCTTATCTTGTTGTTCCAAACATTACAAAAGAAGAGATGAGTACTTACTGGTCAAATATACCTGTAAAAGTATTAGAGAATTCAGGATCGATTCAAGCGGTACAATATAGCGATTCTAATATTACAGAAATGGTTTTTTATCAGGCTGATTCACTTGCTATAAAATCTAATTTAACTGTTTCAGTTGATAAACCGGCAATAGTAATGGTTCGTGAATTTGATGATGAATTTGATATAGTTATTGCCGACCCAAATCAAGACTTGTCACAAATTGTTATGACCATAAATGCTAAACTTGCAGATGGAACCAATATAGTTTGGAACCCGATTGCCGGCAATTCAGAGATAACGTTTACATTACCCCAAGGTAATTATCTTGGTAAAAGTGTTAATCAAAATTTTGTAGTAATACCTGAATCAACATCGATATTTTATCTGTTTTTTCTAATGTTTTTTAACCACTTAATGACGAACTCTCACTCAAACGGAAAAAGAATTGAAAAAATCAATCGCTAAAATATTCCTCGTATCTTTTATCTTGCTATCCGCTGTTATGGTGCAGGCAGATGCAACATCGGAAGTTTCGTTGATTCGCAGCAGATTAATGAGCTGGGCAGTTTCATATCCAACCGTTGGAAATTTACCGCGAAAATCTGTTGCTGAATACTTGTCGTTATTAAATCCCGATGGAAGTTTTTCTGACGTTCCGGTTGCTATAGATATAATGACAGGAAGATTGCTTTTTATGGCACAGGCGTACAAAAATGATCCAACCTGGAAAAATAATGTTCATCTTAAAACAAACCTTTATTCCGCAGTTCAATACTGGCTTGATCGTGATCCCGGTCATAGTGGTTGGACAGCAGGCTGCTTCAAAGAGCCGTCAGCTATGGATTCGATTGGTCTTTGTCTTTACGATGCGATTCAAAGTGACAAAACTGATTTTCCATTAATGGCGCCGCAGCTTAACACTCTTACAGACGGAATGGTTAAGTGGGCGAATGCCAGTTGGCTTGTGAATAATGCCTGTCACTTCTATCTTGGCGCTAATATTACTTACCGGCTCATGGGTATGATTGGTCGCGCTGCATTAGCCGATTCTCCCGAAATGTTTAATGATATAACAAATATTGTTGCTTCAACTTTTACTGTCGGTAAATTATATGATACAGGCAGGATGGCAGATGGGTCATGGCATGCATATAATGTTGATGGAGGTCAAAATTACTGGTTAGGCTATGGCAGAGACTGGTTAAATCTCACCCGGAAATATTGCGCATATATGAAAGACACACGTTGGGCTCTCACAGATTCTCAGCTCAACATTTTTGCAGATTGCATTCTGGATGGATGGCAGTGGCTTGTTTATCGCAATCAGGGAGTTTACTCACTTTGCGGCAGGCATAATTTATTAAAATCCGCTTTACGAGATAATGGATTTATGATCGGACAAATTGATTCTTTAAGAGAACTTGCGGGACCGGAAAATCTTATTAGAAATAATGAACTTGAATTATTAAAAAGCAGGTTGGCTGATTCATCTATGGCAGCCCCGTCTTTTAATGACAGTAAATATTTCTATAAGTCTGACCTTATGATTAATGGTAAGTCATTCCATTATGTTGCAACTAAAATGTTGTCAAATCGTACTTCAGGACCTGAATCAAGCAAAGGAGAAGGAAAAAAGAATTTCCATTTTGCTGAAGGATCAACTTTGATTTTTAAAACAGGTGATGAATACTTAGACGCAAGAGTCGGTTGGAATTTCCGCGCGATTCCCGGTACTACCGTTGAACAAAAAACCGACATTTTACCATATCCTGATTTCGGCACACATGCAAATGGATTAAATGCTTTTGCGGGAGGGATATCTGATGGTGATAATGGCGTATGTGCATTCCAACTTTACCGGGCGAATAAGTATAGTAAGGTAACAGCGAACAAAGGATATTTCTTTTTTAATAATGGATTTGCAGCTCTTGGTTCCGAAATAAGAAAACGCCCTCCATATCAGGGAAATGAAATTTGGACAACGATCGACCAGCCGGAAAGAAAAACTGATATTAAATATTTTATTAATGGAGTTCAGCATACTATTCCTTTAAATTCAAATATTCAACTAGATTTTACTAATATAACTGATGGCGCCTGGTTTTATTGCAATGATAAAGGTTATATTATTTTCCCGGACAAAAACGGCGTTGATTTAAAACTATGGGCGGAAAACCGAACGGGAGATTGGCATGATTTGGATGTAAGATATAGTTCAGGAGATGTTCAAACAGTCAATATTTTTCAGCTCTCAATTAATCATCTGAATAAACCAAAAGACGCGAAATACGCTTATCTTGTTTTTCCAAATATCACAGAAGAAAAAATGAACAATTATTTTGAAAATATACCTGTCAAAATACTGGAAAATTCCGGATCTGTTCAAGCTGTTCAGTTGATGAATTCGAACATTACGCAAATAGTTTTTTATAAAGCAGACTCAATTGCCGTAAATTCCCCTCCCGGTTTTATATCGGGAGTGGGGAGAGGGGATTTGGAATCAGGATTAACCATTTCGGTTGATAAACCGGCGATAGTAATGTTAGAAGTAACAGACAATCAACTAAATTTGTCGATTGCTGATCCGAATCAATATGAGGAAGAAATAATTGTAACAATAAACACAAAACTTGAAATAGGGGAGAATATTATCTGGAATCCGGAAACCGGTAATTCAGAGATAACGTTTAA